>JAIFNE010000065.1 GCA_020047875.1 Hydrogenophaga sp. | reverse complement strand
TGCTGCTGCGCTGCATCTACCCCGCCACACCGCACATCGCCCACAGCCTGTGGACCGAACTCGGCTACGCCGCCGTGGCCGGTGAACTGCTCGATGCCCCGTGGCCACAGGCCGACGCGGCGGCCCTGCAGCGCGACGAGATCGAACTCATGTTGCAGATCAACGGCAAGCTGCGCGGCAGCATCACGGTACCCGCCAGCGCCGACAAGGCGGTGATCGAAGCCGCGGCGCTGGCCAGCGAGGCCTTCGTGAAGCAGGCCAATGGCGCCGCGCCCAAAAAGGTGGTGGTGGTGCCTGGGCGCCTGGTGAACCTGGTGCTCTGAGCATGAACGCACCCCGCCCCAGGCCACATCTCCCGCGCCGTGCGCTGCTGCGGGGTGCCGGCCTGCTTGCGTTGGCCGGCGGCCTGGGCGGCTGCGGTTTCAAGTTGCGCAGTGCCCAGATCTTCGCTTTCGAGTCGCTGCGCATCGATGGCAGCGAAGCCACGCCAGTGGCGCTCGATCTGCGGCGCGCCCTGGAGGTCTCGGGCGTGTCGGTGTTCGTCTCCGCCACCCCCATCAGCCCCGAGGGCGACGCTGGGCAGGTGGTGCTCACCGTGCTGGCGGATCAGCGCGAGCGCGCGGTGGTGGGCCAAACCGCGGTGGGGCAGGTGCGCGAGCTGCAGTTGCGCACCCGCTTCCGCTTTCGCCTGCGCACCGCCAGCGGCCGCCAGCTGCTGGACGACACCGAGCTGCTGCTGGAGCGCGACATCAGCTTCACCGAAACCGCGGTGCTGGCCAAGGACGCTGAAGAAGCCCTGCTGTTTCGCGACATGCAAACCGACATCGTGCAACAGGTCATGCGCCGGCTGGCGGTGGTGAAGCTCTAGTGCAAATCGCAGCCAGCCAGCTGCAGGCCCACCTGCAGCGCGAATGCCGCAGTCTCTACACGCTGTACGGCGACGAGCCGCTGCTGGTTCAGGAGCTGGGCGACGCGATTCGCCACACCGCGCGCGGGCAAGGCCACACCGAGCGCACGGTGCACACCGTCGCGGGTGCCCACTTCGACTGGAGCGCGGTGCTGGCCAGCGCCGGCTCGCTCAGCCTGTTTGCCGACAAACAGCTGATCGAAATTCGCATTCCCTCGGGCAAGCCGGGCAAAGAGGGCTCGGTCGCGCTGCAGGAGCTGGCGCAGACCGCGCCAGACAACAGCACCACGCTCACCCTGGTGCTGCTGCCGCGGCTGGACGCCGCCACGCTCAAGACCGCCTGGTTTGGCGCGCTGGAGGGCAACGGCGTGGTGGTCAAAGTGGACCCGGTGGAGCGCGGCGCGCTGCCGCATTGGATTGCCCAGCGGCTGCAGTTGCAGGGCCAGCGTGTGGCGGCGGGCGACGCGGGGCAACGCACGCTGCAGTTTTTTGCCGACCGGGTCGAGGGCAATCTGCTGGCGGCACACCAGGAAATTCAAAAGTTGGGGTTGCTGCACCCCGCGGGCGAGTTGAGCTTTGAGCAGGTCGAGGGCGCGGTGCTGAACGTGGCGCGCTACACGCCGTTCAAGCTGGCCGAGGCGGTGCTGGGCGGGCAGGTGGCGCGCGTGCAGCGCATGCTCGACGGCTTGCAGGCAGAGGGTGAAACGCCGGTGCTGGTGCACTGGGCCCTGGCCGAGGACATCCGCACGCTCTACCGCGTGCGCACCGCCATCGACGCTGGACGCCCGCTGCCCATGGCCCTGCGCGAAAGCCGTGTCTGGGGTATCAAGGAAAAGCTGATGGAGCGCGCCCTGCCGCAGCTCAGCGCCGCCACGCTCACGCGCTGGCTGGACGACGCGCACACGGTGGACGGCATCGCCAAGGGCCTGAAGTCGCCCGGCTGGCCGGCCGACCCCTGGCAGGCGCTGCATCAGCTGGCGATGAAGGTGGCGCTGACCTGCGCCGTGCGCTGTTAGGGCCTGTTCACACTATTTTTCCAAGTGCGAACGGGGTGAAAACAGCGCCAATTTAGGCGTGCGACGACGGCCAGACTGGGTGTCTGGCCTAGCCGAAGCTGGGCAACTCGGGCTTGACCACTGGCCTGCCCGCCGCCGCCCAGGCGTCGTACCCGCCGGCAAGCGACTGGACATTCAGGTAGCCCATGTCTTGCATGGCGGTGGCCGCCAGCGCGGCGCGGCCACTGGTCTTGCAGTAAAGCACCACCTTCAGATCGCGCGAGGTCAGTGCCGGGGTGCTGCTGAGCCTGAACTCGAGCATGCCGCGGGAGGCGTGGATGGCGCCCGGCAGGTGGCCAGCGGCAAATTCACTTTCCTCGCGCACATCGATCAGCACGTCGGCCTGCCGGATCGCTGCGTCGGCCTCGCTGAGGGGGATTTCGGTGATGCGTGTCTTGGCGGCGGTCACCAGGTCCATGGCGTTTTTCATCGAGAGACTCCGGGTTGGAAAAGGGGCGAATACTTGGCGAAGATTGTGCCGTTTTGTCGGTTGCCCGTGCTTACGTCCGCCCGTGCGCCTCGCGGTGAGAAAATCCACTGATGAATGCGAGCAACACCACCGAACTCATCAACACGCTGGGCAGCCAGGCCAAGGCCGCCTCCGCGCGCATGGCCCGCGCCAGCGCCGCCACCAAGCGCCAGGCGCTCACCACGCTGGCGGCGTTGCTGCGCGCCAATGTCGAGAGCCTGCAGATCGAGAACGCCAAAGACCTGGCGCGCGCGCGCGCGGCCGGTCTGGCCGAGCCCCTGGTGGACCGTCTCAAGCTCACGCCGTCGGCGCTCGAAACCTGCGCTCAAGGCTGCGAGCAGCTCGCGGCCATGGCCGACATCATTGGCGAGATGGGCCAGATGCGGGTGCCCATTGGTGTGTTCGGCATGATCTACGAGAGCCGTCCCAATGTGACGATCGAGGCCGCGTCGCTGGCGATCAAAAGCGGCAACGCGGCCATTTTGCGCGGAGGCTCCGAGGCCATCGACTCCAACCGCGCGCTGGCCGTGCTGGTGCAGCAGGCACTCGCTGCGGCCGGTCTGCCGACTGACGCGGTGCAGCTGGTGCCCACCACCGATCGCGCCGCGGTGGGCCAGCTCATCACCATGCCGCAGTATGTGGACGTGATCATTCCGCGCGGCGGCAAGGGGCTGATTGAGCGCATCAGCGCCGAGGCCAAGGTGCCGGTGATCAAACACCTCGACGGCAACTGCCACACCTATGTGGATGACCCGTGTGACATCGCGATGGCGGTGGCCGTGGCCGACAACGCCAAAACGCAAAAATACAGCCCCTGCAACGCCACCGAAAGCCTGCTGGTGGCGCGCGGTGTGGCGGCCGAGTTTCTGCCCCTGATCGGCGCCATCTACGCCGCCAAGGGCGTAGAGATGCGGGTGTGCGCCACGTCGCGCGCGCTGCTGGCGGGTGTGGCGGGCGCGAACCTGCAAGACGCCACCGAGGCCGACTGGTCAGAGGAATATCTTGATCAGCATCCGCGTGGTGGCCGGTGTGGACGAAGCGATCGCCCACATCAACCATTACAGCAGCCACCACACCGACGCCATCCTGACCCGCGATCACATGCACGCCCAGAAATTCCTGCGCGAGGTCGATTCGGCCAGCGTGATGGTGAATGCGAGCACCCGCTTCGCCGATGGATTCGAGTACGGATTGGGGGCTGAAATCGGCATCTCCACCGACAAGTTCCACGCCCGCGGGCCGGTGGGTGTGGAGGGGTTGACCTCGTTGAAGTATGTTGTGCTGGGTGAGGGCGAGGTGCGCGGCTGAAGCCAGGAGGGACGCGATCAGCGCGGGCCGGGCCAGCTGCTGCCGCCCTGACCATCGAGCACGGCACGCAACAGCAGGCCGGCCTGGGAGCAAAGAATCAACACCCCGCAGATGAGGAGCATGGGGCTTGCCTTGTCAGGGCGCATGCCGCTGTCCCACCAGAAGTCCAGCCCGCCCACCAGCGTGAACAGCATCCCCAAGCCAAAGAACACCATAAACAGCAGAAACTGCACAAGCTTGCCCCTGCGCAAAAACAAGCTGCCCCAGGCGGCAAGCACGGTGATCAAAGCAACGATTTCCACGGTGAAGACCTTTCTGGAGATTGGAGCCAGCTTGGATGTTTTGCGAGTATGCCGCCCACTCGCTTGAAAACGGGGCCAACCGGCCCCATTACACTGACCATCCCCCCGTCGCAGCCGCAGGCCCTTCTCCATGGTTCCCCACCTCGTCACCGCCCTGAACGGCCCCATCAACGAGCTTGAGCAGCGCATCCTCGAGTCCACACCGGTGATCGAGCGCTGGTTCCGCCTGGAGTGGATGGAGCACACGCCGCCGTTTTACACCTCGGTCGACGTGCGCAACGCCGGCTTCAAGCTGGCGCCGGTGGACACCAATCTGTTCCCCGGCGGCTGGAACCACCTCACGCCCGAAATGATGCCGCTGGCGGTGCAGGCGGCGATGGCGGCGATCGAGAAGATTTGCCCTGAAGCCAAAAACCTGCTGCTGGTGCCCGAAAACACCACCGACAGCTTTTACCTGAGCAACCTGGCCCAGCTGCAGCGCATTTTTTTCCAGGCGGGGCTCAACGTGCGCCTGGGTTCCTTGTCCAACGACATCACCGAGCCCAAGACCATCGATCTGCCCGATGGCGATTCGATCACCCTGGAGCCACTGATCCGCAGCAAGCGCCGGCTCGGCCTGAAACACTTCGACCCCTGCACCATCCTGCTCAACAACGATCTGAGCGCCGGGGTTCCCGGCATTCTGGAAGACCTGCACGAGCAGTACCTGCTGCCTCCGCTGCACGCTGGCTGGGGCACGCGGCGCAAGAGCCAGCATTTCAAGGCCTATGAAGAGGTGGCCAAGCGCTTTGGCAAGCTTCTGGGCATGGACCACTGGCTGATCAACCCGCTGTTTGCCCAGTGCGGTGAAGTCGATTTCACCGCCGACGCCGGGCTGGAATGCCTGCGCAGCAACGCCGATGCGCTGCTGGCCAAGATTCGCCGCAAGTACAAGGAATACGGCATCAACGAAAAGCCGTTCGTGGTGGTCAAGGCCGACAACGGCACCGGCGGCATGGGCATCATGACGGTGCGCGATGCCAAGGAAATCGACGCGCTGTCTCCTGAGCGGCGTCAGGCCATGGCGCGCCAGCAGACCGGGCTGGGCGCGGGCGAGGTGCTCATTCAGGAAGGGGTGATGACCAACGAGCGCATCAACGCCGCCGTGGCCGAGCCGGTGGTCTACATGATGGACCGCTACGTGGTCGGCGGTTTCTATCGCGTACACGCCGAGCGGGGCGTGGACGAAAACCTCAACGCACCCGGCGCGCGCTTTGTGCCCCTGGCCTTCGAGAAGAGTGCGCAGTTGCCGCAGCCGGGCGCCAAGCCGGGCGCCAGCCTGCCCAACCGGTTCTACATGTACGGCGTGATCGGCCGCCTGGCCATGCTGGCTGCCAGCTACGAGCTGGAAGCGACCGACCCGGACGCCGAAGAATACGAATAAGCCGCTCAGGCGGCGTTCGTGCGCTGCCCTGTGATCAGGCGTAACGCGTCGCCATGGCCTCCAGGGCAATGGGCCGGATCTGGCTGCCATGGCCTGCGCAACCAAACGCTTCAAAACGGGCTTTGCAGATCTCGGCAGCGGCCTTTTTGGCTGCCAGCAAAGCCTTTCGAGGATCGAATTCGGCTGGCTGCTGCGCGAACAACTGGCGCATGGCCCCGGTCATGGCCAGGCGAATGTCGGTGTCGATGTTGACTTTGCGCACGCCGCTTTGAATGCCCCTCACAATCTCTTCAACCGGAACACCATAGGTTTCTTTGATGTCGCCGCCGTATTGGCGAATGATCTGCAGCCACTCTTGCGGCACGCTGGAGCTGCCGTGCATGACCAGGTGCGTGTCGGGAATGGCCGCATGAATGGCGGCAATGCGTTCAATGGCCAGGATATCTCCGGTGGGGGGGCGCGTGAATTTATAGGCGCCGTGGCTGGTGCCAATGGCGATGGCCAGGGCATCCACGCCGGTTTGTGCCACGAAGTCGCGAGCCTGCTCGGGGTCGGTCAACATTTGCTCGTGGCTGAGCTTGCCCTCGGCGCCTACGCCATCTTCCTCGCCGGCCTCCCCGGTCTCCAGCGAGCCCAGGCAACCGAGTTCGCCTTCGACCGAGATACCCACGGCATGGGCCATTTCACACACTTTTTGCGTCACGTTCACGTTGTATTCGTAGCTGGCCGGTGTCTTGGCATCGGCCATCAGAGAGCCGTCCATCATCACGCTGGAAAAACCCGATCGAATCGATTGCTGGCACTGCGCTGGCGTGGCCCCGTGATCCTGATGCAGCACCACCGGCAGATCGGGGTGCGTCTCGATGGCGGCCAGCACCAGATGCCGCAAATAGGCCTCGCCAGCGTATTTGCGTGCACCGGCTGACGCTTGCAGGATGACCGGGCTGTCGGTCGCTTGCGCCGCCTCCATGATGGCCTGAACCTGCTCCAGATTGTTGACGTTGAAAGCGGGCACGCCGTAACCAAACTCGGCGGCGTGGTCGAGGACCTGGCGCAATGAAACCAATGCCATGGTGAATTTCCTTGAGGTGAATGCGTAACGGTGGGAGGGCTGAAGAACTTGAAGGCGTTGATTCAGCGGCTGGGTGGTGCAGCCAGCGCTTTTCTGCTTTTCTGATTACGGAGCGGCTTGCTGTGAGGGATGGCGCGCCGCGCTCTCGATCGACAAGAGCGCGGAAAAGTCTGCGATCACGCGGTCGGGGGCGCAGGCCTGCACCGACTCGCCCATGTTGTAGCCGTAGGGCAGCAACCAAACCTCGACCCCGGCGTTGCGCGCCGTGGCCGCGTCGATGGAGGAGTCGCCAACGAACAAGGCGTCAGATGTCGCGATGCCCCAACGCGTGAGGCAATCCAGCACGCTGTGCGGGTTGGGCTTTTTCACCGGAAAACTGTCGCCGCTGACCACCACATCAAAGGCGGTTTGCAGGCCATGAACCCGCAGCACGGTGTCGGTGTAGCGGCCCTCCTTGTTTGTGACCACGGCCAGCTTGCAGCCGCGCGCACGCAAAGCAGCCAGCACCTCGCGCACCTGCGGATAGAGGTGGCTGCGGGTGCCGCAACGCGCCTGGTAATGGCGGTCAAATACCGGCAATGCCTGCTTCAGGTCCGCCCCCGTGCGCACCGATGCCACTGGCGTGTTGGTGACACTGGCCAGCGCCTGTATCAGCAGTTCCCTGGTGCCATGGCCAATCCAGTCGTTGACCTGCTGTTGTGTAACCTCGGGCCAGTCAAAGTGGCGCAGGGTGTCGTTCACGGCATCCGCGATCTCGGGCGCTGTCTCGACCAGGGTGCCATCCAGGTCAAAAAAATAGGCTTTCTTGTCAGTCGTCATTGGCCGTCTCCATCAATGGCCTGAGGTGGCAAGGCGTGCGGCCCCGGTGCTGTGCTGGCGCTGAGCGTGTTGATGCACCAAGGCGCGGACAGCCTCGCACACGCGTTCCGAGGTGATACCAAAGTGGGCATACAGAGCGGGCGCCGGAGCCGATTCGCCAAAACTGGCCATGCCAATCACCATACCGGTGCGGCCCACATACTTGCGCCAGAAATCGGGGTGTGCAGCCTCCACCGCCACCGTGGGCAGGCCCAGCGGCAGCACCGTGTCCCGATAGGCCTCACTTTGGCGGTCAAACACGTTGGTGCAGGGCATGGAGACCACCCGTGTGGCCACACCCTGGGCGGCCAGATCCGCCTGTGCTTTCATGGCCAATGAGGTTTCCGAGCCGGTGGCCACGATGATGGCCTGCGCGCCAGGCATGTCCGACAGGATGTAGCCGCCCTGGCGTACTTTGTGTGCATCGGCCACGTCGGTGAGCAGCTGCGGCAGGTTTTGCCGCGACAAGGCCAGGGCACTGGGGCCATCGCGCCGCTCAACGGCGCAGGCCCACGCCACGGCGGTTTCCAGGCCATCCGCCGGGCGCCACACATCCAGCCCCGGAATGATGCGCAAGCTGGGTACATGTTCCACGCTCTGGTGGGTGGGCCCGTCTTCGCCCAAGCCGATCGAGTCGTGGGTGAAAACATGGATGACGCGCTTCTTCATCAGCGCTGCCATGCGGATGGCGTTGCGTGAATAGTCTGAAAAGGTCAGGAACGTGCCGCCGTAGGGCAGGAAGCCACCATGCAGCGCCATGCCATTCATGATGGCGGCCATGCCGAACTCGCGCACGCCATAAGACAGGTGGTTGCCCCAGGTGTCGCGGCCTGCCTTGGTGCAGGTTTTGAAGTTGGTCAGGTTGGAGCCGGTGAGGTCGGCACTGCCACCAAAAAACTCGGGCAGCAACGGTGCCAGCACATCCAGCGCGTTCTGACTGGCTTTTCGGGTGGCCACGGCACCGGTGTTGGCTGCTAGCGCAGCCAGGGCTTTTGGCAAGCCCTCCGTGTATGCGGCACTCAAGTCACCCCGCATGCGTCGCTCGAACTCGGCAGCCTCCAAGGGGAAGCGGTTTTGGTACTGTGCGAAGGCTTTGCGCCATTGGCTTTCGGCCTCGACCCCCTGGGCCTTGGCATCCCACATCCCGGCCACATCGGCAGGCACTTCAAAAGGGGCATGAGGCCAGTTCAGCGCCTCGCGGGTGGCCGCAATTTCGGCTGCGCCCAAGGCCGCGCCGTGCACATCGTGCGTGCCGGCTTTGTTGGGTGAACCCTTGCCAATGACGGTTTTGCAGCAGATCAGCGTGGGGCGGCCGTTGGGCAAAAGGGCTTGCTGCTTGGCCGCCTCAATGGCGGCGTTGACCGCCTTCGGATCATGTCCATCGATGGCGGGAATCACGTTCCAGCCATAGGCTTCAAAGCGCTTGGGTGTGTCGTCGGTGAACCAGCCTTCCACATGACCATCGATGGAAATGCCGTTGTCGTCGTACAGCGCCACCAGTTTCGACAGGCGCAAGGTACCGGCCAGCGAACACGCCTCGTGGCTGATGCCTTCCATCAGGCAACCATCGCCCAGGAACACATAGGTCATGTGATCCACGATGGTGAAGCGCTGCCCATCGGCCTCTTGGTTGAACGCCTGGGCCAACAACTTTTCGGCCAGCGCCATGCCCACCGCGTTGGTGAGGCCCTGGCCCAGTGGGCCGGTGGTGGTTTCCACACCGGGTGTGATGTCCACCTCAGGGTGGCCCGGTGTTTTGCTGTGCAACTGGCGGAATTTCTTCAGCTCTGCCATCGGCAGGTCATAACCCGTCAGGTGCAGCAAGGCATAGATCAACATCGAGCCGTGGCCGTTGGACAGCACAAAGCGGTCGCGGTCAGGCCAGTGGGGGTTCTGCGGGTTGTGCTTGAGGTGCCTGCTCCAGAGCACCTCGGCGATGTCGGCCATGCCCATGGGTGCGCCGGGGTGGCCGGATTTGGCGACTTCTACCGCATCGACAGCCAGCATGCGCACGGCATTGGCCATGCGCTGAGCCATCTCGGGTGTGGGGTGATCGGTGTTCATGTCAACCGCCCCGTTCAAGCCTGGCCCAGCGCCCGCTTGCGGCGCTCCATCATGCGCCAGACAAAGGGCGTGAAGATGAGCTGCATGGCGATTTCCATCTTGCCACCGGGCACCACGATGGTATTGGCCCGACTCATCCAGGAGTCATGAATCATGTTGAGCAGGTAGGGGAAGTCGATGCCCTTGGGGTTGGCAAAACGGATCACCACCATGCTCTCGTCTGCGGATGGAATATCGCGCGAGATGAAGGGGTTGGAGGTGTCCACCATGGGCACGCGCTGGAAGTTGACATGCGTGTGCTCGAACTGCGGCACGATGTAATTCACGTAGTCGGGCATGCGGCGCAGAATCGTGTCGGTCACCGCCTCGGTGCTGTAGCCGCGCTGGTGCTTGTCGCGCCAGAGTTTCTGAATCCATTCCAGGTTGATGACCGGCACCACGCCCACGCGCAGATCGGGGTATTGGGCAATGTTGTGCTCGGGGGTGACCACCGCGCCATGCAGACCCTCGTAGAACAGCATATCGGTGTCCGCCGGCAACGACTCCCAGGGCGTGAAGGTGCCGGGTTCCTGCTGGTACGGGGCGGCCTCTTCGGCGTTGTGCAGGTACTTCCTCGACTGGCCCTGACCGGTCTGGCTGTAGTCGCGAAACAGGCTTTCAATTTCGCCAAACAGGTTGTTGTCTGAACCAAAGTGGCTGAAGTTTTTGTTGCCCTGCTTTTCCGCCTCCGCTTGACGAACCTTCATTTCCTTGCGGTCAAAACGGTGAAAGCTGTCTCCCTCGACGATGGCTGCCTTCACGCTCTCGCGGCGAAAAATGTTGGAAAACGTGCGCGTCACGGTCGATGTGCCCGCGCCGCTGGAGCCCGTGATGGCAATGATGGGATGGCGTTCTGACATGAGGGGATCTCCTGGTTTCTGAATAGAGGCTCAGCGCTGCTGTGGGGGCATACCCGATTGCGTGTTCAATCGCGAAACAAGCTGCGCTCGGCGAACAAAGGCGCGTGGTCGTTGAATTTCTGTGGCTCGGCGTGATAGCGCTCGATGCGCTCCACCTCGTTTTTTGAGCCAAACACCAGACCAATGCGCTGGTGCAGGCTGGTGGGTTGCACGTCCAGCATGGGCTGGCGCCCTGTACTGGCGCGACCGCCGGCTTGCTCCATGATGAAACCCACCGGATTGGCCTCGTACAGCAGGCGCAGACGACCGGGCTTGTTTGTGTCCTTGGAGTCGCGCGGGTACATGAAGACGCCGCCGCGCATCAGGATGCGGTGCGCCTCGGCCACCATGGAGGCGATCCAGCGCATGTTGAAGTCCTTGCCGCGCGGGCCGGTCTTGCCGGCCAGGCATTCGTCTACATAGCGTTTGACAGGGGTCTCCCAGAAGCGGCTGTTGGAGGCATTGATGGCGAACTCGCTGGTGTCCTCCGGGACGCGCAGTTCCGGGTGGGTGAGCATGAATTCGCCCATTACCGGGTCCAGCGTGAAACCGGCCACGCCATTGCCCACCGTCAGCACCAGCATGGTGGTTGGGCCATAGAGGGCGTAGCCGGCGGCCACTTGCTGTGCACCGGGTTGAAGGAAGGCGGCCTCGGTCAGTGGCCCGCCTTCTGCCAGCGCTTCGGGTGCGCGCAAGATGCTGAAAATGCTGCCGACGGAAACATTCACATCGATGTTTGACGAGCCGTCGAGCGGGTCGAACACCAGCAGGTACTTGCCCTTGGGGTGCTGCTCGGGAATCGGGTGGGGGTCTTCCATTTCTTCCGATGCCATGCCCGCCAGATGCCCGCCCCACTCGTTCATGCGGATGAACAGCTCATTGCTGATCACATCGAGTTTTTTCTGGGTCTCGCCTTGCACGTTGACGCTCCCGCCGGCATCGGCCGCGTGGTTGCCATGCAGGTCCGCCAGGGCACCATAAGCCACCGATTTCGCGATCGCCTTGCAGGCCATGGCCACATCCAGGATCAGGGCGTTGAAGTCCCCGCTGGCATGCGGAAAACGACGACGCTGCTGGATGAGGTATTGCGTCAGCGTGGCGGTGGTGCGGGCACGTAAAGGCATGGAAGACGATCTCTCTGAAGTTATGAAATTCGGGAATGGCTGGGCTATTCGCCCAAAGCGGCGTGCTTGAGCGCTTGCATCACACCCTGGTAGCCGCCATCCGCATCGGGTGCGCCGAACACGGCGCTGCCGGCCACGCAGGTGTCGGCTCCGGCAGCCACGATCTGGGCGATGTTGTCGGTCTTCACGCCGCCATCGACCTCCAGCGCAATGGGTTGCCCGCCTCGGGCGAGGTGGGCGTTGATGCGCTGGCGCGCAGCCTGCAGCTTGGGCAGGGTGGCGGGAATGAACTTCTGCCCACCGAACCCCGGGTTCACGCTCATGAGCAACACCACATCCAGGCGATCCATCAGATGGTCCATCCACGCCAGCGGCGTGGCGGGGTTGAACACCAGACCTGCCTGGCAACCGTGGTCGCGGATCATTTGCAGGGTGCGGTCCACATGGCGGCTGGCTTCGGGGTGAAAGGTGATGATGTTGGCACCCGCCTTGGCAAACAGGGGCACCAGCGCGTCCACGGGCTCAACCATCAGGTGCACGTCGATGGGGATCTGCACATGCGGGCGAATGGCTTCGCACACGAGAGGCCCAATGGTCAGGTTGGGCACGTAGTGGTTGTCCATCACGTCAAAGTGGACCCAGTCAGCCCCAGCGGCCTCGATGGCGCGCACCTCCTCGCCCAGGCGGGCGAAATCGGCAGACAGGATGGAAGGGGCGATGCGAGCCGGATTCATGCGTTGCTCCTGGAAACCAAAAGATGCCACTCACGCAGCTGGGCCACGTCCACGCCCTGCAAACTGGGCAGGATGCGCAGGGCACCGGTGAAATCGTGCCCGGCGGTGAATTCGTTGGGCGTGACCACGGTGGCCAGATCCGCCCCCAGAGCGGCTTGCAGGCCGTTTTCTGAATCTTCAAAAGCCAAGCATTGCTGCGCAGGCAGCCCCAGCCCCGCCAAGGTCTGCCGGTAGACCATGGGGTCGGGTTTTTTGCTCGGTGCCGTCGAGGCATTTTCGATCACGGCGAAATGTGAACGCCAGTCCGCACCCAGGGCCTGACGCAACAAGGCAGCAATATTGACGGGCGAGGTGGTCGTGGCAATGGCGAGCGCAAGACCTGCTGCGCGGGCCTCGCAGAGCAAGGCCAGAACGCCCGGGCGCATCTGCACCGCGCCGTCTTGCACCGCCTGTTCGTAGGCCGCCGTCTTGATTTCGTGCAAGCGGTTGATGGTGTCTTGCAGCCCGGCGCCACTGTTGTCCTTGAGGTCTGGGGCCTGGCTTTGCCAGTAAGCCTTGATGCGTTCCTTGCCGCCGGCGACCGTCAGCAGCCGCGTGTACAGGGGCACATCCCAGCGCCAGTCCAGTCCCATGTCGGCGAAGGCGTGATTGAACGCGGCCAGATGGGCCATTTCTGTGTCGGCAAGTGTGCCGTCGACATCAAAAATGAAGGCTTGGAGCATGGCGGTCGAGCGTGTGCGGGGGAAGGTGCTTCACTTTAAAAAGGACAGCCCTCCAGGTAAATTCAATATTCGTGACGGCTTAATTAAGCAATAACTTAAGTTATTGCATTTTTGTTGCCGGTTGATCTGAATGCGAGCGGCGCAGCGACGGGGGTTTCAGCGCGTGAGCCGCACAAACAGGCTGGCCAAGGTCTGGGGGAGTTGCTGCAAGTTGTTCACCAGCGTGAAGTGTTCGCCAAACACCTCGCGCACATTCGCCTCGTGCGCCGGGTGCAGTTGAATGCACCACACCAACACCCCCTGGCCCTGCAGGCTTCGCACCACCTGCCGGGCGTCCTGGGTGAGGTAATGGCGGTCGCTCACGTCCACATCGGAAGGCTCGCCATCGGTCAGTAGCAGCAAAAGTTTGCGCGGGCTGCGCCGCTGCAGCAGGGTCTGGCTGGCGTGGCGCAGCGCCGCGCCCGTGCGGGTGGAATAGGCCGGGGCCACTGCCGCCAGCCGGGCCTTGGCTTCAGGTCCCCAGGGCTCCTCGAAGCCCTTGAGGTGCATGTAGCGCACCTCCTGGCGGGTATTGGAGTGAAAGCCGCCGATGGCCAAGGGGTCGCCCAGACGGTCCAGCGCCCATGCCAGCAGGGCCACGGCGGCCTGGCTGACTTGCAGCACGGTCTGGTCGCTGCCGGGGATGCGCTCGGCCAGCGAGGCCGAGAGGTCCACCACCAGTTGCACGCTGACATGGCGCTCATGGTGGCGCCAGTCCTGCTGCACGCGCTCGTCGGGCGTGTGGCCGCTGCGCCAATCGATCCAGGCTTGCTGGGCCAGGTCGAGGTCGAGTTCGCTGCCCTGCTCCAGGCGACGCACGCGCTGTCTGCCCTGGGGCTTGAGCCGGTCCAGCACGCGCTCCAGCCGGCGGGTCAGGCCGCTGTGCCGCTCGGTCAGGTCGTCGATGTCGCTGGCTTGCCCGGCGGGGTGCAGGTATTCGTACACCTTTACCCAGTCGGGCCGCTCGCTCTGGCTGGCGTGGTCCCATTCCGGGTACAGGCGGGGTGGCAGGCTCTGCGGTTCGGGCGCGGTCTCGCGTCGCTGGGGCGTGCGGGTGTCTTCTTCGTCACCGTCTTCGATGTACTGCCACAGGTGGCGGTTGTCGTCGCGCCAGTCGAGCTCCGTGCCGGCAAAAAACACATGGGGTAGCGCATCGCCCGCGCAGCGGGTGCGGGCCACAAACGACAAGGCCAGGGCGGCCATGTCCTGGGTGGTGCAAGCTGGCTGGGCCAGAACGTCCTCAAAACGCTGAACGAAGTCCTGCAGTGGCGGCGCTTGCAACACGAACCGGGCATCAAGCACGGCCCTGTTCCACAGCGCCAGCCGGTGACGCAGGCAGGCGTGGGTGCGGTCGTCACACGCGCCTTCTTGCACCGGGGGCAAGAGCCGCAGCAGGTCGCCACGCAGCCCCGGCCAGCGGGCCAGCAGCCAGCGGTCGATGCGGGCGTCTTCAAACCACTCCACCGCCAGGCGCTGAGCCGGGCTCCAGTTGTCGGCCACACAGGTGCCCGACAACTGTCGGTGCGCCATCGCATGCATCAGCATGAGGCGGTAGCGGCCCAGCCCGTCCACACCAGAGAGCGACTCCAGCACATCGGGCAGGCCCAGCACATCGGCCTGCAGCGCGGGCGTCATGCGTCCTGCGGTGGCACCGTCGCCGCTGAGCGGGGCCAGCGGCAACTCTTGCCCCCAGAGCGCTTGCAGTGTCATGCCCAGCTGGCGCTGCACATCCACCAGCAAGGTGCCGTGTCGCACGCGCTGCAGCAGGGCCAGGCTGTCGGGGCTTTCGAGCGCAAAGTAGGCGGTCTGTTGCGGCGGGTGGTGCGCGTGTACGCGCGCGCCGTGTTGCACCCAGCGGCGCAAGCCCCCCAGGGACAGCATCTGCAGCAGGCGCGGCGCCTGCGCCAGCAAGGACAGCAAGCCGGGGCTGGGCTGGGTTTGCTGGCGCCCGTGGATGGAGCCGGTGGTGTGCTGCGTGAAGTCGTGCAGCACGTTCAGGTATTGCCGCACGCCTTCAGCCGAGCCCAGGCGCCGCGCCGCCGTGACCAGGCTGCCGATCAGGGGCGCGATGGCGGCGCTGTTGGGCGACTTGTGCAGAAACTGCACCAGCGCCATCACATCGTCGAGTACCTCGTCACCGATCAGTTCGACCACGGCAGGCCAATGGGTCAGCCACGCGGTGACGGGATCCGGGCCGCGTCCCAATTGGCCCAGGCGCCGCCCAACCCCCCAGAAACCGTGCAGCTGCGGCTCGGTGAGCTGTGCCAGGGTTTGCGCCACGCTGGCTTCGAACACCGACTGCACGCCGGGCAGGCGACAGCCCAGTTCTCGCCATGCCGCTTGCCAGCGCACATCGGCATAGTCCGGGGCAGCCGGGGCATTCACCGACACGGCGTCAACCCCGGCGCGCTGCTGAGCAAGCGGGCGGAGCGCCGGAGCCACTCAGCCCCAGAGCGCGTCAATCGCATGCTCCAGACTCTGGCGGATGTCGGCGTCGTCGGTGATGGGGCGCACCAGCGCCATGCGGCAAGCCGCTTGCGCAGCCACACCCTGTCCCAAGAGCTGAGCGGCGTACACCAGCAGGCGGGTAGACACGCCTTCCACCAGCCCATGCCCCTTGAGGTTTCGGGCGTTGTGGGCCAGTTGCACCAGCCTCTGGGCCCGCTCGGCGTCGATGCCCGTCTCGCCTTGCAGGATGGCCACCTCTTGCGCAGTCTCGGGGTAGTCGAATTCAAAGGCCACAAAACGCTGCTTGGTCGAGGGCTTGAGGTCTTTCATCAGGCTTTGGTAGCCCGGGTTGTAGGAGATGACGAGCTGAAAGTCCGGGTGAGCGTGCACCGTCTCGGCTTTCTTGTCGATGGGCAGGGCGCGGCGGTGGTCGGTAAGGGCATGGATGACCACCGTGGTGTCTTGCCGGGCCTCAACCACCTCGTCCAGGTAGCAAATGGCGCCCAGGCGGGCGGCTCGGGTCAGCGGGCCGTCGATCCAGCGACTGCCTTGGGCGTCAAGCAGATAGCGCCCGACCAGATCCGACGCGGTCATGTCCTCATTGCAGGCCACCGTGATCAATGGCCTGCCCAGCTTCCAGGCCATGTGCTCAACAAAGCGCGACTTGCCGCAGCCGGTTGGGCCCTTGAGCATGACGGGCAAGCGGGCGGCATAGGCCGCCTGATACAAGGCTACCTCCTGCCCTTGGGGCAGATACAGGGGTTCTTGGGTGATCAACTCCGACATGCTCAGCTCCAGGTGTCAAGGCGGTGTGCCCGGCCCCGCCGCCCAGCTTGGACCATGGCGCCAGGGTGGCCCGTTGGCTTACTTGTGTCCTGTGAGTTTGTCGCGCCAGCCGGGGAACAGCTTGTCGGCGTCGCCCGGGAAAGAGGCAAAGGCACGCGCGAACTCGGGGTGGTCTTTGGCGAATTCGATGGGGTCGGCGCCGGCCTTCCAGCACTCATAGGACTGGCGCAAGGAAATGGCGCCAGCGGCGGGGCTGTCGATGTGGCCATAAGAGCCGCCGCCGGAGGTGTTGATCACGTTGCCGTGCCCCAGGTTCTGGAAGAACCCGGGCAGGCGCAGCGCGTTCATGCCGCCGGAGATGATGGGGGTGGTGGGCTTCATGCCGTACCACTTCTGGAAGTAGACCGGGCCCTGGCACTCGTCACGCTCGATCATGTAGGCGATCAGGCGGTCGTCGTTTTCGCCCTCCATCTTGCCAAAGCCCATGGTACCGACATGGATGCCGGAAGCCCCTTGCAGGCGGGCGATCTTGGCCAGCACAAAGGCCGTGTAACCGCGCTTGGCGCTGGGGCTGGTGATCATGCCGTGGCCGGCGCGGTGGTAATGCAGGTATTGGTTGGGGTACTGGCGGCGGGCGGTGGTGATCATGCCGGGGCCGCCCACAAAGCCGTCCACCAGGAACGCCACCTTGTCGGCGTCGGCACCAAAAGCCTCCAGAATGAAATCGGCACGGGCCAGCATTTCATAGTGGTCGTCGGCGGTGATGTTGGCCGAGAACAGCTTGGCCTGGCCCGTTTCGTCCTGCGCGCGCTTCATGGCGTCCACCACCAGGGGGATGGTTTTCTTCATCGGCGAGAACACCTGGTTGCCTTGTGGCTCATCGTTCTTGATGAAGTCGCCACCCAGCCAGAACTGATAGGCCGCATGGGCGAAGGGCTCGGGGCGCAGACCCAGCTTGGGCTTGATGATGGTGCCGGCAATGTAGCCGCCGTCTTTGATCGGGCGGCCCAGAATGCGCCACATGTCAGAGATGTCTTTGCTGGGGCCATCAAACAGCTGGATGGCACGATCGGGCATGTAGAAGTCGTGAATCTTGGCGTGCTGAATGTCGCCCATGCCCTGGTTGTTGCCGATGACCAGCGTCAGGAAAGACACCATCATCATCCGGCCGTCGGTCACGTTGCGATCGAACAGGTCGATCGGGTAGGCGATGCGCATGTCCTCGCTGGCCTCATCGATGTAATACACCAGGGCGTCCAGGCCCTTGGTGAAATCGTCGGTGGTGGACACCTCGACGTTGGTGCCGGTTGACGACTCGGCAGCAAAGTGGGCCGCCGCTTCCAGGTAGCCGTAACCGGCTTTGGGCTTCATCTTGTAGGCCACGAGAATGTGGCCACCACCGGCCATGAGTTCGTCTTCTTTGAGGCTCAGGTCGGCATAGCGTGCGGATTGGTCCATTGCAGTCTCCGGTAAAGGGGGGGGTTGTCAGGGAATGACCGGACTGTAAAAAGCTTGCTCGGTAAGGTAAATTCAATATTTATCGTGAATAAATTAAGTAAATACTGAATGAAGAACGCCACGTTTCGTCAACTGCGCGTGTTCAACGAAGTCGCGCGGCACCTGAGCTTTGTGCGCGCCGCCGAAAGCCTGCACCTCACACCACCCGCCGTGACCATGCAGGTGAAGGAGCTTGAGGGTCATGTGGGTATGGCCCTTTTTGAGCGGCGGGGCAGGCAGGTGAGCCTGACCACCACCGGCGAGTACATGCTGGTTTATGCGCGAAAAATTCTGGCCACCGTGAAAGATGCCGAAGACGCGGCAGCCCGGTTGCAGCGCGCGGAGACTGGCGTTCTGACCATCGGTTTTGTCAGCACGGCCAAGTATTTCCTGATGCGTCTACTGGCAGACTTTCGCCGTGACCACCCCGGCGTTGAGATCCAGATTTCGATCGGCAACCGGGAGCAGCTGGTCAAGATGCTTCAAGACAGCGAAGTGGATATTGCCGTGATGGGGCGCCCGCCAAAAGAACTGCAAACGCGAGCCGAGCCTTTTGCGGCGCACCCCCATGTGTTCGTATCGGCCGTCGACCATCCGCTGGCACAGCGCGACCATCTGACGGTGGAAGACCTGAGGCCCTACGACTTCATCGTCCGTGAACCCGGCGCGGGCACCCGGGCCGCCATGGAAAAATTTTTTGAAGACACGCATGTGGAGCCGCGTATGCAAATACAGCTGCAAAGCAACGAGACCATCAAGCAAGCCGTGATGGCCGGCCTGGGGCTGGGTTTTCTGTCCATGCACACCATCGGCCTGGAGCTGGAGCACAAGCTCATTCGCATGCTCGACGTGGAGGGCGCGCCCGTGGTGCGCGCCTGGAACGTGGTGCATATGCAGGCCAAACTGCTCTCGCCCGCTGCGGAAGCTTTTCGCTACTTCATGCTTGAAAAGGCGGAAAGCCACCTGGCCCAGCGCTTTGGACAACACTGGCCCAAAACAGCATGACTTGCCGGACCACGTACATCCCGCCGTGATGGCTGACGGCGAAGTCTTCTCGGGGGCGGCGCAAAAGAAGCGCACAATCCACCGCTTCGGATTACTGAAGCCCTGAGCCGCCAGGCAGGGGGTGGTTTTGTGACAGCTTCCAAGTCGTCTCTTGCTGCGCTCACCCTGGGCGCGATCGGTGTGGTCTATGGCGATATCGGCACCAGCGTGCTGTATGCCATCAAGGAGATCTTCGGGTCTGGCCACGTTCCTTTCACCCATGCCAACATTTACGGCGTGCTGTCCATCGTGTTCTGGACGCTCACCGTCATCGTCTCGCTGAAATACGTGGCCCTGGTGCTGCGGGCCGACAACGCGGGCGAGGGTGGCCTGATCGCGATGCTGGCGCTGGCCTCGCAGGCGGTGAAAGACAAACCTCAGTTGCGCCGCGTGTTGCTGGTGATCGGCATTTTTGGTACCTCGCTGTTTTATGGCGACGGTGTGATCACGCCAGCGATTTCGGTGCTCTCAGCGGTCGAAGGGCTGGAGGTGGTGTCGCCTGCCTTTCGGCGTTTCGTTGTGCCCATCACGCTGCTGGTGCTGTTTGTGCTGTTCGCGGTGCAAAAGCGCGGGACCGGTGGCATCGGGCGTTTTTTCGGCCCGCTCACGCTGGTGTGGTTCCTCTCGATTGCGGCGCTCGGTGTTCTGCACATCGTGGACCACCCCGAAATCCTGGGTGCAATCAGCCCGCACCACGCCCTGGGCTTCATGTGGAACCAGCCAGGGACCACCTTCATCATTCTGGGCGCGGTGGTGCTCTGCGTGACCGGCGCCGAGGCCCTGTATGCCGACCTCGGCCACTTCGGCAAAAAGCCGATCCGGCTGGCCTGGTTTGCGGTCGCCATGCCCTGCCTCACCCTCAACTACTTCGGGCAGGGCGCGCTGCTGCTGGAAGACCCCGGCGCGGTGGACAACCCGTTCTTCAACATGGCGCCCGACTGGGCCTTGCTGCCGCTGGTGGGCCTGGCCACCCTGGCCACCGTGATCGCCTCGCAGGCACTCATCACCGGCGCCTTCAGCGTGACCAAGCAGGCCATGCAGCTGGGCTACCTGCCCCGCCTCCATGTGCGCCACACCAGCGTGCGCGACACCGGGCAGGTTTACCTGCCGTTTGTGAACTGGGGCTTGTTTGCGGCCATCGTGCTGGCGGTGGTGATGTTTCGCTCGTCGAGCAACCTGGCCGCGGCCTACGGCATTGCCGTCACGCTGGACATGCTGATCACCACCGTGCTGACCTTCTTTGTGCTGCGTTATGGCTGGAAGTACCCGCTGTGGATCTGCCTGCTGCCCACCGGCTTTTTCTTCCTGGTCGACCTCGCGTTCTTCAGCTCCAACCTGCTCAAGCTGTTTGATGGTGGCTGGTTCCCGCTCATGATTGGCGGTCTGATCTTCACGCTCATGATGACCTGGAAGCAGGGCCGGGCCCTGCTCGCGACCAAGCAGCAGACCGAGGCGTTGGACCTCCCCAGCTTTCTCGATGCGGTCTTTGTCTCGCCCCCCCTCAGGGTCGAAGGCACGGCGGTGTTTCTCACCCCCGAGACGGGCACCGTACCGAATGCCCTGCTGCACAACCTCAAGCACAACAAGGTGCTGCACGAGCGCAATCTGTTTGTCACCGTGCGCAGCCACGAGGTGCCCTGGATCGGGCTGGACAAGCGCCTGGTGGTCGAGCGCCTGGGCCACAGCTGCTGGCAGGTGGTGATTCACTACGGTTTCAAGAACGACCCCGACGTGCCCCAGGCACTGAGCGCGATGCGCGGGCGCGGCTGCGACATGGAACCCATGACCACCAGCTACTTTCTCTCCCGCGACGTGGTGGTGCCCACCATCGGCAGTGGTATGTCCCTGTGGCGTGAAAAGTTGTTTGTGCAGATGCACCACAATGCGGGCGCCGCCGCCGAGTTCCTGAATCTGCCAAGCAACGCGGTGATCGAGCTGGGTTCGAAGATCGAGATTTAGAAGCCTCTTGGGCTTGGGAGGCGCCGATGGCGAAAATCGGCGGCTGGGGTTCTGGTTTACGATCCGTTCCTCTGAACACCGCACGCTCCGCCGGGCTTGCGGTATTTCTTTGTCTCCTTGCATTGGTTCCCCAAATGACCTTCCTGATGTTTTTTGCTGGCCTCGTCGGGCTGGTGGCCGGCGCCGAGCTGCTGGTGCGTGGCGCCTCCAAGCTGGCGCTGTCTTTCGGCATTTCGCCGCTGGTGGTGGGCCTCACCATCGTGGCCTTTGGCACCAGCGCGCCCGAAATGGCGGTGTCGGTGGGTGCGGTTCTGGGTGGCCAGAACGACATTGCCATTGGCAACGTGGTGGGCAGCAACATCTTCAACGTGCTGTTCATCCTTGGAATTGCGGCACTGATCACGCCCCTGGTGGTCAACATCCAGCTGATTCGCCAGGAGGTGCCCATCATGCTCGGCGCATCGTTGCTGCTGCTGCTCTTCTCCCTGGATGGCCGAGTCGGTGTGGTTGATGGCGCGATTCTGTTTGCGCTGCTGCTGGCCTATACCGTGTTCCTGATCGTGCAATCTCGCAGTGAGACGAAGCTGGCCAATGACGAGTACGCCGCCGAGTTCAAGCCAGCTGAAAAAGGCGGCTGGGACGAGCGGCTGCCGGTGCAGATCGGGTTGATCGTGATCGGCCTGGCGTTTCTGGTGCTGGGCTCGCACTGGCTGGTGACGGCGGCCGTGTTGTTCGCCAAGGCGCTGGGTGTGAGCGATGTGGTGATTGCGCTCACCATCGTGGCCGCGGGCACCTCGATGCCCGAGGTGGCCACCTCGGTCACGGCCGCCATCAAGGGCGAGCGCGACATTGCCGTGGGCAACGTGGTGGGCAGCGGCACCTTCAACATTTTGGGTGTGGTGGGTCTGTCGGGCATCGCCGCGGGAACGTCCGGGCTGATCATTCCCGATTCGATCATGCAACTCGACATGTGGGTCATGCTGGCCGTTGCGCTGGCCTGCTTGCCGGTGTTCATGACCGGGCGCGAGATTGCGCGCTGGGAGGGTGGCGTGTTCCTGCTCTATTACGTGGCCTATGTGGTGTATCTGGTGTTGCTGGCCCAGCAAAACCCGGCACTCGGCACATTCGCTTTCCTCATGACGAGCTTTGCCCTGCCGCTCACCGTGATTGCGATGGTGGTGGCGATGGTGCGGGCAACGGGCAAGGTCTCGGCCACCTGAGGCAAGTCGGTTTCCAGGCGGTGCGCTGGTCCGGCGCCCGCTGCAGCCCGCGCGCAGCATGAGCCTTGCCATGCCGTAGCATCGCCGCATGTCGCGCCAGAACCTCGTGCAACGTCTGAGCCACTGGCTGCCGTTTTTGTTGTGGCCGCGGCCCAATGGCGCCTTGCTGCGAACTGAAGCGCTGGCCGGCGTCACTGTGGGGCTGATGCTGGTGCCGCAAGGCATTGCCTATGCCAGCCTGGCTGGCATGCCGCTGATCACCGGCATTTACGCCGCCATGCTGCCGGCGCTGATCGCGGTGCTGTTCAGCGCCTCGCCCCGGCTATCGGTCGGCCCGACCGCGCTCACCTGCCTGATGGTCAGCGCCTCGCTCACCGGCCTGGCCGAGCCCGGCAGCCCGCGCTGGATCGAACTGGCGATGTGGCTGGCGTTGCTCTCCGGCCTGTTGCAGATCGCACTGGGCTACCTGCGCTCGGGCTGGCTGCTCAGCCTGGTGAATGCGCCGGTGCTGATGGCCTTCACCCAGGGCGCGGCGGCAGCCATGCTCGGCCTGACCGGCGGCTGGGCCAGCCTGCTGGCGTCGGCCGGCGCCCATCCGGTGCTGCACCTGCCCACGCTGGCGTTTGGGCTCGGCACTTACCTGGCCTTGCTGCTGGCCCGGCGCCTGCCCAAAACCGTGCCCACCGTGTTGCTGGTGGTGGTGGTGAGCGCGGCCATCAGCGCCTGGGGCAGCTTTGAGGCGGCCGGTGGCGCGGTGATCGGCGATCTGCCCCGCGGACTGCCCGGGCTGGCGCTGCCGGGCTGGCCGGGCTGGGAGGTGCTCGGTCAGCTGTTGCTGCCCACGCTGCTCA
>JAIFNE010000027.1 GCA_020047875.1 Hydrogenophaga sp. | reverse complement strand
GTGCGCGACCAGAGCAACGTCTCCATGGGCATCGCAGCCTGGGGCCTGATGACCGGCGTGGCCATGGTGAAGTCGGGGCTGTCGGTGCTGGAGGCGGTGTTGATGACGCTCATCGTCTTCGCTGGCAGCGCGCAGCTGGCGGCGGTGCCCATGCTCGTTGGCGGCGCGCCGGTCTGGGTGATCGTGGCGGCGGCGTTTTGCGTGAACCTGCGCTTCGTGGTGTTCTCGGCCCACCTGCGGCCTTACATGATGCATCTGCCGCTGTGGCAGCGCCTGGTAAGCGGCTATGTGATGGTGGACCTGACCTACGTGTTCTTCACGCGGCGCTTCCCGGTGCCCGGCGTCACGCCGCAGGAGCGGCTCAGCCAGCAGGCCTACATGATGGGCAACTGCGCCATCAACTACCTTTCCTGGATGGGGGCCAGCCTGGTCGGGATCGCCTTGTCCAATGCCGTGCCCACCGCCTGGGGTCTGGGCTTTGCCGGCATTCTGGCGCTGTTGGGCGTGCTCGCGTCCATGGCCACCTCTGGCCTGCGCGTGGTGTCGGTGGGCGTGGCGGGCACTGCGGCCGTGGCGGCCTGGGCGCTGCCGTTGAAGCTCAACATCGTGGTGGCGATTGCCAGCGCGGTGGCGGTGTGCCTGGTGATTGAAGCGGTGCGGGCGCCGCGCGGCCCTGCGGGAGCGTCTGGTGTTTGAGCTGGACGGTCGCACGCTGATCACCATCCTGGCGCTGGGTGTCGTGAGTGTGCTCACGCGCAGCCTGTTTTTCATCTCCAGCCGACCGTGGACCCTGCCGCGCTGGGCACAGCGCGGCCTGAACTACGCGCCGATCGCCGCGCTCGCGGCCGTGGTCGTTCCCGAAATCGTGATGACCCAGAGCGCCCTGGTCACCACCTGGCAAGACGCGAGGCTGTTCGCCGTGATCGCAGGGCTGGCCTGGTTTGCCTGGCAACGCGGGGTGCTCGGCACGATCGTGGCCGGCATGGCGGTGTACTTGCCGCTGCACATCTACCTCGGTTGGTAGGGTCATTGCCCCCACGCTCCACCGCTGCGCGGGTCGCTGCCCCCCGAGGGGGTTGATTTCCCTTGGGGCGGCCCGGCGGGAAATCGTAGGCCCCCACGCTCCGGCGCTGCGCGGGTCGCTGGCTTCAGGCATGAGAAGCTGAGAGTCTTTCGCTCGTGCCCGCTCACCACCCCAAAACGCACCCGCTCGGCGTTGCAAATGCGCGCCATAGCCTTGCTATGGCTGTGCTTTGCGCCTGGATCGGGCACGTTTTGAGGCGTCGCTCGGACACGCCCGAAAACTCTCAGCCTCTGAGCGAGTCGGGGCAGCGCCAGTTGCCAGCCGATCCACGACACGCTGCCGCAGATCAGCAAAGTCCACAGGGTGTGGCTCGGGAAGTGGGCGCCGCGCAAGGTCTGCGCTGTGCCCGCGGTGAGGCCTGCGAGCAGCAGAAAGGTCAGCCAGCGCAGGCCAGCGGCGGGGGCGCGGGCGGTGTGTGGCGGGGGTGCCAGCCAGGGCAGGCACAGGCCCACGAAGGCGAACGCACTGGAGGCGTGTCCACCGGGAAAGCAGCGTCCTGAGCCGCCATCGCTCTGCCCCAGTGCCCAGTGGGACAGATAGCGCGCGGTGCCGCCAAACTGCTGCAGATCCCAGGGACAACTCGTCTGGCTGTTGATCTTGACCAGGTTGACCGCCAGCAAGCTGAGCAACACCAGCAGGATCAGTGTCCAGCGCTCGCGCCTGGGCAGGTTCATGGCGGCCAGACGCGGCAGATTCCAGCGCGCTGGCCACAGGGCCCACACCACCATCGACACAAAGAAGGCCGCGAAAAACTGTCGCCAGCCTTCATGAAACACACCCACCAGCCACGCGTGATGGCGCAGCGGGAAGCCGCTGGATGTCCCGATCTGCCACATCACTGGCAGATCGAGGCCGCTGGCATCCCAAGCCAGGGTGACGAGTAGCACGATGCCCAGCCACCGCGTGACCGAATGGTGCCAGACCGTTGGCTCGTTGTTGAGGGAAAGGGCTGCGGCACGTGGCATGGCCAGTCAGTGTGGGGGCGCCGCGTTAAGCCGCGCTTAACCGGGAGCGGGATAATCCGCGGCAGCGCGTCACCCCGGCGCGACCCACAGACAATCCCGATGCGCGCTTTGGTGGTGGAAGACGATCCCGGTATTGCCAATGGTCTGGCGGCCACGCTGCGCAAGGCGGGCTACGCGGTGGACGTGGTGGGCGCGCTGGCGCCCGCCTGGGCGGCCCTGTGTGTGGAGCCGTTTGACCTGATGCTGCTCGACCTCGGCCTGCCCGACGGCGATGGCCTGGACCTGCTGTCGCGCGTGCGCGGTGACGGCCGTGCGCAACCGCACGATCGGCTGCCCCGTGCCGACATGCCGGTGCTGATCATGACGGCGCGCGACGGCGTGAGCGACCGCGTGAGCGGGCTCGACAGCGGCGCCGACGACTACCTGGTCAAGCCCTTCGACTCCACCGAAATGCTGGCCCGCTTGCGCGCCATGCTGCGGCGCGCGGGTGGCCGCAGCAACCCGGTGGTCGAGCACGGCGAGATCGTGCTCGATCCCGCCGCGCACACGGTGCACCGGGCTGGTGAGCTGGTGGCGCTGGGCGGCAAAGAATTTGCGCTGCTGCTCACGCTGTTGCAGGCGCGGCCCAACGTGCTGTCCAAATCGCGCCTGGAGTCGGCGCTGTACGGCTTTGGCGAGGCGCTGGAGAGCAATGCGCTGGAGGTGCATGTGCACCACCTGCGGCGCAAGCTGGGCGAATCGCTGATCAAGACGGTGCGCGGCGTGGGCTATTTCGTGCCGCCGGTCGAGACGGGCGCAGACGGCTCGCGCAGGCCATGACCGGCATCACGCCGCGCGCGCCGCGACCTCCCCTCTGGCGCCACCTGTGGGTTTGGACCTTTGGCGCCGTGCTGGCGGTGTGGGTCACGCTGGTGGCGGTGGCGATGACGACCGGTTTTCACGAGGCGCGCAAGTTCATCGACGGCCAGCTGGTGGCGGTGGCGCATCTCTGGATCGGCAGCGCGCCCGGCGAGACCCCGGCAAACCGCCAGCCGGTCACCGCGGTGGATGGCGAATACGTTCCCGATCTGGCGGTGCTGGCCTGGACCAACGGCGAGCTCGACACCGACACACACCGGCTGGCCAGTGGGCTGGCGCTGGATCAGCTCAACCGGCCGGGCCTGACCGATGTGGTCTACACCAACGGCAACGGGCCGCGCGACTGGCGTGCCTACGTGGTCGAGCACACGCAGGGTGAGCGCGTGCGGCGCGTGGCCGTGTTGGTGGACAAACGCGAACGCAGCGCCCTGGGCCTGGACATCGCCGAGCACGTGGCCTGGCCCGCCCTGCTGCTGCTGCCGCTGGTGGCGCTGGTGCTGTGGTGGACCATCCGGCGCGGTCTGCGGCCGCTTGAGCGGCTCTCGCGCGAGGTCGCCGATCTCGACAGTGCTGCGGGCCAGCGGCTCAACACCGAGCAGCGCCACCGCGAATTCGTGAGCACCGTCTGCGCCATCAATGCCCTGGTAAACAGCTTGCAGACCCAGGCCCAGCGCGAGCGCGAATTTGCCTCCGACGTGGCGCACGAGCTGCGCACGCCGCTGACCGCCATCGCCCTGCAGGCCAGCGCCGCCCAGCACGAGCCCACGCCCGAACGCCTGGCCCAGCTGGAGCAGGAGGCGCTGCGCGCCGGGCGCATTCTGTCGCAGCTGCTGGATCTGGCGCGCGCGCAGCGCGACGACGATGGCGCTGGCGCGTTGACCGAGATCGACGTCGGCGAGGTGGCGGTGCAGCTCGTGGCCACACACGCGCCCCAGGGCTATGCCAGCGGCCACGAGCTGGCGCTGCAGTTGCCCGATGCACCGCTGCGCCTGCGCGTGTCACCCATGCTGCTGGAGCTGGCCCTGCGCAACCTGATCGCCAACGCGCTGCGCCACACGCCACCGGGCACCCAGGTGGAGGTCGAGGTCTGGCGGCGCGGTGGCGGCTGCGGCGTGTCGGTGTGCGATGACGGCCAACGCGCAGACGCACCCGAGTCCCCGGTCGCGGCGGCGCAGGCGCGAGCAACCGGGCTGGGGCTGGGGCTTCGCCTGGTCGAGCGCATGGCCGAGCAGATGGGCGCCCGGCTGGTGCGGTCCACGGGCAAGCCGCCCATGACCACCTGTTTCACGCTGCGCTGGCCCGACACGCCCGCATAAGGCTGGCTTAACACCGGCTGACCACACTGGCCGCGCCAGACTGTTCTGGTGCCAGTCCGTGCGCCATGCCCGCCTTGTCGTCACCGGTATCGAGTCGTCCCCACCCGATCTCTTCTGCATCGCGTCACCGCCGTCCGGTGCACGCCGTCTGGCTGATCGCGCTCTGGCTGGCCGGGCCAGGCAATCTGCCGCTGTGGCAGCGCCTCCTGGCGCTCGACGACACGCTGGCACACCGACTGGCTCTGCTGGCCGGGCTGGGGCTGGTGGTGGCCAGTGCCACCGCCGCCCTGCTGTCGCTGCTGGCCTGGCCGCGCGTGTTTCGCCCGGCCGCCACGGCGCTGGTGCTGGTGGCCGCGTTCAACACCCACTTCATGTGGCAGTACGGCGTGGTGATCGACCCCACCATGATCGCCAACGTGGTCCACACCGACGCGCGAGAGGTGCGCGACCTGCTCTCGCTGAGCTTGCTGGGCACGGTGCTGCTGGTGGCGGGGCCACCGCTGTGGTGGCTCTGGCATCGGCCGGTGGTCTCGCGGGTCTGGTGGCTGCAGACCGGTCGCAACCTGGGCGGTGTGGTGGCGGCCTTGCTGCTGGTGGTGGGCGCGGGCCTGGCCAGTTACCAGGGGCTCGCCTCGCTGATGCGCAACCACAAGAGCGTGCGCTACATGATCAACCCGCTCAACAGCGTGTACGCCGCCACCCGCGTGGCGGCCGACCAGCTGCCGCAGCAGGTGCGCACGCTCACGCCGGTGGGTGAAGACGCGACGCTCGGCCCGAGCTACCCCACCCAGCAGCGGCCGCCGCTGCTGATGCTGGTGGTGGGTGAAACCGCGCGGGCGCAGAACTGGGGCTTGTCGGGCTACGCGCGCGACACCACGCCCGCACTCAGACGCTGGCAGCAGCAGGGCGATCTGGTCAACTTCTCCCAGGTGCGATCCTGCGGCACCAACACCCACGTCTCCCTGCCCTGCATGTTTTCGCCCCTCACGCGCGAGCGGGGTGGCGACCAGACGCCGACGCAGGAAAACCTGCTCGATGTGCTGCAGCGTGCCGGCCTGGCGGTGCTCTGGCTGGACAACCAGTCGGGCTGCAAGGGCGTGTGCGAGCGCGTGCCGAATGCCAGCACGCGCGAGCTGCAGTTGCCGGGGCTGTGCGAAGGCGGTGAGTGTTTTGATGAGGCGATGCTGCATGGGCTCGACGAGCGCATGGCCGCGCTCGACCCCGCGCGCCGCGCGCGCGGTGTGGTGCTGGTGCTGCACCAGATGGGCAGCCATGGCCCGGCCTACTTCCGGCGCACACCGGCAGACCGCAAGCCTTTCATGCCCGAATGCACCAGCAACACGCTGTCGGCATGTCCGCCAGAGCAGTTGGTCAACGCCTACGACAACACCATCGCCTACACCGACCACTTCCTCGACCAGTCGCTCGCCTGGCTGCAGCGCCAGGCCAGCGAGGGCCGATACGACACCGGGCTGGTCTACCTCTCCGAGGGCTTTTCCTGCACGGCGTGCCCTACGCTTTTGCGCCCGAACAGCAAACCCATGTGCCCATGGTGGCCTGGCTCTCGCCGGCGCTGCAGCAGCGCGGCGGTGTGCGCATCGACTGCCTGCGCGATCGCGCCGCCAAGCCCTTGTCGCACGATCACCTGTTCCACACCGTGCTCGGCCTGATGGACGTGCAGACCCAGGTGCGCGAGCCGGCGCTGGACGCGCTGGCGCCGTGCCGTTCGTAAGCGATCCGCCGCGCGCGGGTTTGCCGCCGTTTTCCTGGGGTTGGCTGGATGTGCCCATGCGGCACACTCCGAGGGTCGGGCGCAACGCTTGCGCCGCGTTTCGATTGCCCTCCAACCTTCCACCGATCGCATGCACCTCGCTTCCTGCAAACCGTCACGGGTGGCCCTCCCGTGAACACGCTCGACATTCAGGCCTTCCTTTGGCTCAACCTG
>JAIFNE010000081.1 GCA_020047875.1 Hydrogenophaga sp. | reverse complement strand
TGCAGAAGATCGACCACGCCATGGACTTCCAGCAGGGTGTGCTGAGCCAGCGTCAGACGCAGGTGGACCAGGCACAGCAGCAGGTGCATGTCGCCGAGCGTGACCTGGCCGGGCTGCGCAAATACACCGACCGCAAGGTGCAGGCGCTGCTGCACAACGCGCAGCGCGCCGAGCAGAAACAGACCGACGAGCTGGCCCTGAGCATCCACATGCGCCAGCGGCTTACCCAAAGCATGATCACCACCAAAGGCGCCCCCACCGCCCCCAAAGCGGTGACACCCGCCAACCGGCCTGCGCACAACAATGCCAGCGAGGAACGTGGCGACGCGTTTTCGGCACTGCTGTCGCTGGCAGCCGACACCCAGGCCGCGCCCAGCGCGCCAGCGGATGAGGCCACGGACGAGCCCACCAATGAACCGGGCGAGGCCAAGGCCAAGAACAACGAAGACAACCCGGTGACCCAGATGCTGGGCTGGGCCGACACCCGCTCGGGCGGGCGCGCCAGCAGCGCAGCCGCACCCGCCACCGCAGCAGCGGGCACACCCGCGTCCCCGGTCGGCACCAGCGACGCCGCGAGCGCCAGCAAGGCAAGCGGTGTCGACATCAGCGGCATGAGCGCGCTGGCCAAACCCGAGGCGATGGACCCCGCCGCGCTGCCGCCGGGCGCCATCGCCGCGCGCAGCGCCGCCACCACGGCCAAAGCCACCGATGCCCGCGCAACCGGCGCGCGGATCGAGGCCAAAAAGGCCGTCGTCGGCAACGAGGCGATTGCAGCGCTGCACGCGTCAGCCGCCGCTGGTTCGCCACTGCAAGGCGTTGCCATCCGGGCCGGCTTGCCCGGTGGCGCCGTGGACGCTGCGCGCGGGCGCAGCACGGCGTGGGCCGCCAGTACCGTCTCGATGGACCTGAGCATGGTGCGCGAGGTTGACGACGTGGCCGGCACCGCGGTGTCGCTGACGGCTCGCCTGAGCGAGCTGCTCACCGGCCGCGCACCAGCCGACGGCGCCGCCCCCTCACCGTTGCTGGGTGACACGCAAGAGGCTGGCGGTGCCGCGGCAGAAGCGCCCTCGCTGGCCGACCTGCTCCCCACGCCGGAGGCACCCGCAGACGCGGAGTCGGCGCAACTCAACCACTGGAGCACCCAGCAACTGCGCCACGCGCACCTGCGCCTGGGCGACGGCGGGCTCGACAGCCTGGACATCCGGCTCTCGATGCAGGGGCAAGACCTGAGCGTGGATTTCCGCAGCGACAACGCCGACATCCGCCAGTCGCTCGCGCAGCAGGCCAGCCAGTCGCTGACGGCGCTGCTGGAGCGCAGCGGCATTGCGCTGGCCGATGTGTCGGTTGGCTCGCAGCAGCAGCGCCAGCCAGGCGGCCAGAGCGGTGGCCAGCAGCAGGCAACCCCAACCGCGCTGAGCGGGCGCGGGGCCATCGGCCGCGCCGATGCCGCCGACGCGTCCGCAGGCCCGATGGCACCGGCAGCGGTGCGCCCCGACGGTAGCCGACCACTGGACCTGTTTGTCTGACAGGCCCAGCCCCGGCGCCCAAAAGCGCCGGGATCAGGCCGCGGAATGGCCGGCTTTTGCCGCCCTTTTCCGCCGACCGGGCGGCGCGTGTGGGTCCAATAATCCTCTCCAGATCGCCGCATTACCGGCGTGAAAGCCCCGCAGTAGCGGGGTCGCTCTGGAAGGAAAACCATGTCAGCTGCCGCCGCCACCGCCGATGCCGCCTCGGCCAAGCCCAAGAGCAAAAAGCTCCTGTTCATCCTGATTGGCGTGGTGGTGCTCGCGCTGGCCGGGGCCGGCGGCGCGTTCTTCATCCTGAAGAAGAACACCGCGGTCGACGAGGAAGGGGAGGAAACCTCGCACAGCGCCCCCAGCGAACGCGCTCCGCGCTCGCCGCCCACTTTTCTGCCACTGGACACCATGGTGGTGAACCTCGCTGACCCCGGCGGCAACCGCTTTGCCCAGCTGGGCATCACGCTGCAGGTTCAAGACAGCAAGACCGCCGAGGAGATGAAGGTCTACATGCCCAGCATCCGCAACGCGATCCTGATGCTGGTCTCGCAGCGCAACTCTGAAATCATGCTGCAGATGGAGGGCAAGGAAAAGCTGGCGGCCGACATCGTGCGCGAGGTGTCGTTCGTGATGGACTATCCGCTGCCCGAGGCCGACGAGGCACCCAGCGAATCCGGTGGCAAACCACCCAAGAAGCGCCGCGCCGTGCCGCCGAACCCACTGCAAGGCGTGCTGTTCTCCAGCTTCTTTGTTCAGTAACCGTCAGACGTTGCCGCCATGTCCGAATCTGTACTGTCCCAGGAAGAGGTCGACGCCCTGCTGGAGGGCGTGACTGGTGAAAGCCAGAAGCTCGCGGAGGAAGCGCCTCAGGTGGGCGGCGTTCGCAACTACAACCTGTCCAACCAGGAGCGGATTGTTCGCGGGCGTATGCCCACGATGGAGATCGTCAACGAACGCTTCTCGCGCAACCTGCGGCTGGGCCTGTTCAACCTGATTCGCCGCAGTCCGGAAATTTCCGTCGGCGCGGTGCAAGTGCAGAAGTACAGCGCTTTTTTGCGCGAGCTGGTGGTGCCGACCAATTTCAACATCATGGCGGTGCGTCCGCTGCGCGGCAACGGCCTGGTGGTGTGTGAACCCACCCTGCTGTTCGGGGTGATCGACAGCCTCTACGGCGGCAACGGAAAGTTCCACACCCGGATTGAAGGGCGCGACTTCTCACCCACCGAGCTTCGGGTGATCCGGCGTCTGGTGGATGTGGTGGCCGAGGAATACAAGAAAGCCTGGCTGGGCGTGTACCCGCTGGAGCTGTCTTACCAGCGTTCGGAAATGCAGCCGCAGTTCGCCACCATCGCCACGCCGAGCGAGATCGTGGTCACCACCAGCTTCACGCTGGAGATCGGCGACATCACCGGCTCGCTGCACCTGTGCATCCCCTACTCGACGCTGGAGCCGATTCGCGACGTGCTGTATTCCACGGTGCAGGGCGACGCGATGGAAGTGGACCGGCGCTGGATCCGGGTGCTCAGCCACGAGATCCAGGCCGCCGAGCTGACGCTGGTGGCCGAGCTGGCCCAGACGCAGGCCACGGTGGAGCAGCTGCTGGCGATGCAGGTGGGCGACTTCCTGGAACTTGACCGCACCCTCAACGTGCAGGCCAAGGTGGAGGGGGTGCCGCTGTTCGAGTGCCAGTACGGCACGCACAACGGCAAGTACGCGCTGCGCATCGGCAACACGCTGCGCGGACAAGACATGACCTGGCTGGGAGATTCCTATGTCAACTGAGAACACCGACACCATGAACGATTCCGTCACCGACGACTGGGCACAGGCACTCGAAGAGCAAGCCAGTTCCAGCGCTCACGACAGCGCGCCCGCCTTCGACGCAGACGCCACGCCGGTGAAAAGCGGTGGAGCCGCTGGCACCAACGACATCCAGATGGTGCTGGACATTCCGGTGCAACTCTCGGTGGAGCTGGGCCGCACCAAGGTGCCCATCAAATACATCCTGCAGCTGGCGCAGGGCTCGATCGTGGAGCTCGACGCGCTGGCGGGCGAACCCATGGACGTGCTGATCAACGGCTACCTGATTGCCCAGGGTGAGGTGGTGGTGGTCAATGAGAAGTTCGGCATCCGGCTGACCGACATCGTGACGCCGTCGGAGCGGATGCGGCGCGTGAGCAGGGGATAGCCCCGCGGGGGCCATCCCCTGCTCGGGCTGTTGCTCACCCCCGCGCCGCCTGCGGCGTCACCCCCCGGGGGGCGGCGCAGGCGGCCCGGCAAAGCCGGTTCCGCGGCGCCCTGGGTTGGAGGCACTTTCGCCGGCTAGATTTTCTCTTGTCTATTTTTTATCGGTCGTTTCCAGTTCAACTTTATGTACCAGAACGCTTTGCCTGCTGTGGTGCTGCTGATCGTGATGATCGGCATCGCCTGGATGTTGCAGCGCTACCGGCGGCATCTGCCGGGGGCGGCCAGCCAGAGCGGGCCGCGGCTGCAGGTGATGAACAGCCTGTCGCTGGGGCCGCAGCAGCGGGTGGTGACGGTTCAGGTGGGTGAAGGCGCCGACAGCCTGTGCCTGGTGCTGGGCGTGGCGCCGGGCAGCATCACCGCCCTGCACAGCCAGCCGATGACCGAGGCCGACACGGCCGCTTTGCCAACCAGCGGCAGCGCAACCACCCCCGCAGGTGCCTTTGCCGCGCGCCTGGCCCAGCTGGTCCAGTCCAAACCCCAAGGCCCCCATGCGCCGCGCTGATTTCACACCACGCGCCCGGGCGCTTCTTCTCGGCCTGCTGCTGACCGGTTGCGCCGGCGCGGCGCTCGCCCAGGCGGTGCCCAGCCTGCCGCCGGCGACCGGTGGCGCGTCGCTGCCGTTGGTGATCGGCCAGGGCGCGGGCGGCAACAGCTACTCGGTGCCAATCCAGACCCTGCTGTTCTTCACCGCGCTGTCGTTCCTGCCCGCGGTGCTGCTGCTCATGACGGGCTTCACCCGGATCGTGATCGTGCTTTCGCTGATGCGCCAGGCGCTGGGCACCCAGTCGTCGCCACCCAACCAGGTGATCGTGGGGCTGTCGCTGTTCCTCACCCTGTTCGTGATGGGGCCCACGCTGGACAAGGTTTACCAGGATGCCTACGCGCCCTTCTCCACCAACCAGATCGGCTTCGAAGAAGCGCTGGCACGCGGTGAGGTTCCCATGCGTGCCTTCATGCTCAAGCAGACGCGCCAGAGCGATTTCGAGCTGTTCGCACGGCTGGCCAAGCTGCCCGAGGACGTGACAGCAGAGACCGCGCCGTTTCGCGTCATCGTGCCAGCATTCGTGACCAGCGAGCTCAAGACCGCGTTCCAGATCGGCTTCATGATCTTCATCCCGTTCCTGGTGATCGACATGGTGGTGGCCAGCGTGCTGATGTCGCTGGGCATGATGATGTTGTCGCCAGTGCTCGTGGCCCTGCCCTTCAAGCTCATGCTGTTCGTACTCGCCGACGGCTGGAACATCCTGCTCGGCTCGCTGGCAGCGAGCTTCGCCATTTAGGAAACATCATGGATCCACAAGCCGCACTCACCTTCGGGCAAAACGCCCTCTACATGCTGCTCATGGTGTCTGCGCCGATCCTGGCCACGGTACTGGGCATTGGCCTGCTGGTGAGCCTGTTTCAGGCCATCACCCAGATTCACGAGGCTACGCTGTCGTTCGTTCCCAAGCTGATCGCGGCGATTGCGGTGTTTGCGATCGCCGGGCCGTGGATGCTCACCACCATGGTCGAGTTCATCCGGCGCACGATCCTGGCGATCCCGAATTACGCGGTATGACCCCCCGCGCCACAGGAGCGCCCCACCCCCGCCGCGCTTCGCGCGACCCCCTCCAGGGGGCAACGCTGGCAGCCCGGCAAAGCCGGTTCTGCGGCGTTCTGGGGTCTTGCGGCCTTCGGACCGCTAGACGGGGAGTGCAAGCCTGCGTCGCCTCGTTGCGATTGAAGTCCTGACATGATCGGCTTCACCGAGGCGGACATCATGGCGCTGGTCTCGCCGGTGTTCTGGCCGTTTTTGCGCATCCTGGCGGTGTTTTCCAGTGCGCCCATTTTTTCGTCGCGCTCGGTGCCGGTGCGCACGCGGGTGGCGCTGGCGTTTCTGATTGCGGTCTGTGCGCAGGCGGGGCTGGGTGAGCAACCGGTGATTGCACTCACCGATCCGCGCGCGTTTTCGGTGGTGTTACAGCAGGTGGTGATCGGCGTATCGATCGGCCTGGCGGTGCGCATCGTGTTCGCTGCGGTCGAGCTGGCGGGCGAGGTGATCGGCCTGCAGATGGGCCTGAACTTTGCCGGCTTCTTCGACCCCATCACCAGCGCGCAGACGAGCACCGTGGGCCGCTTCTTCGGCAATATGACCATGCTGCTGTTTGTGATTCTGGGCGGGCACCTGATGCTGCTGCAGGCGGTGATTGCCAGCTTCACCGTCTGCGCCTGCACGAGCTGGGCGCGGTGTTGTTTCACTATGGGCTGTGGATCGCCCTGCCCATGATTGGCCTGCTGCTTTTCATCAACATCGTGCTGGGGTTCATTTCGCGCATCGCGCCGCAAATGAACGCCTTCGCCATCGGCTTCCCGCTCACCCTCACCGCCGGCCTGATCGGCATTGCGGCCACGATGCCGATGCTGGACAAGCCGGTGATTTCGCTGCTGCGGGTGGCCACGAGCCTGTTCACTGGCTAGCGTCCCGGGCAGCGATCAGAGGCCAAGCGCCGCCGAGCAAAACTGGGCGAACGACCCTCGGCCTCTCAGCTCCAGCGCAGGTCGCGCAGCTTCCAGTCTTCGCCCTCACGCCACCACACCAGTTCCAGCACGTAGGGCTCGGCGCGTTCGGGCAGCAGGCCTTGCGCACCGGTCAACAGCACCTGCGCCGTGGTGCGCC
>JAIFNE010000152.1 GCA_020047875.1 Hydrogenophaga sp. | reverse complement strand
ACCTCGGTGCTCGGGCGCTACCTGTGGGTGTTCCGCCAGATCGTTGGCCAGATGCAGCACGACCTGTTTCACGTCTACACCGTGGACCAGCACATCCTGATGGTGCTGCGCAACGCGCGCCGCTTCTTCATCGCCGACCACTCACACGAATACCCGTTCTGCTCGCAGCTCGCGGCCGGCTGGGACAAGCCCTGGATTCTTTACATCGCGGCGCTGTTCCACGACATCGCCAAAGGCCGCGGCGGCGACCATTCCGAGCTGGGTGCGCACGACGCGCGCGTCTTCTGCCGCCAGCACGGCATCGCCCGCGAAGACAGCCAGCTGATCGAATTCCTGGTCGCGAACCACCTGGCCATGAGCCAGATCGCGCAAAAAGCCGACCTCAGCGATCCCGACGTGATCGCCGCCTTTGCCCGCCGCGTGGGCAACGAACGCTACCTCACCGCGCTGTACCTGCTGACCGTGGCCGACATCCGCGGCACCAGCCCCAAGGTGTGGAACAACTGGAAGGGCAAGCTGCTCGAGGACCTGTATCGCTATACGCTGCGCGCGCTCGGCGGCCGCGCGCCCGACCCCGACGCGGTGGTGGAGGCGCGCAAGCGCGAGGCGCTCGCCCTGCTGGCGCTGCACGCCCTGCCCCATCAGGCGCACCAGCCGCTGTGGGCGCGGCTGGAGGTGAGCTATTTCATGCGCCACCAGGCCGATGAAATTGCCTGGCACACCCGCGTGCTCACCCGCGCCATGGCTCAGGGTGCCGCGCCGCGTCGCCCCACCCAGGCCGCCCCGGCGACGCCTGACGCTGTGCAATCCGCCCCGCCGCCCGAGCCGGCCATCGTGCGCGCCCGCCTGTCGCCCGAGGCAGACGGCCTGCAGGTGCTGGTCTACGCCCCCGACCAGCCCGACCTGTTTGCCCGCATCTGCGGCTACTTCGACGAATCCGACTTCAGCATCCTCGACGCCCGCATCCACACCACCCGCGACGGCCATGCGATGGACACCTTCCAGGTCATCGCGCCCACGCTGTCAGACCACTACCGCGAGCTCACCGACATGGTGGAGAACGAGCTGGCGCGGGTAATCGATCAGCGTGGCCCGCTGCCACTGCCCAGCCGGGGCCGGCTGTCGCGGCGCGTCAAGAGCTTTCCGGTCACGCCCCGGATCGATCTGCGACCCGACGAAAAAGCGCAGCGCTGGCTGCTCAGCGTGTCGGCCAGCGACCGCACCGGCTTGCTCTACAACATCGCGCGGGTGCTCGCCGAGCACCACGCCAGCGTTGAGCTGGCCAAGGTGACCACCCTGGGCGAACGGGTCGAAGACAGCTTTCTCATCAGTGGCGCCGCGCTGCAGGTCAACCGCCGGCAGATCGAAATCGAGACCGAACTGCTCAAGGTGCTGGAAGGGTAGTCAGGCCTGCAAACTGCTCCGGCCAAGTACTGGTTGCTTCACTGCACCCTTCACGAATTTCCAGCCAGACCAGTATTTCAGCCGCCTGCCAGGAGCCTGTGCGGCAGAAGGCGTTGAAAGCGAAAACCGCCCCCGGCGAGGCCAGTTTTTGCCGAATTTGCAGCCCCATAGCCCGGCTATGGGGCAAAAAGACGGTGAAAAGTGGACCGCTGCGGGCGGTTTGTAGCCAACGATTCTTCTGCCGCGCAGACTCCTAGGTCGGGCTGAGCCTGAATACGCTCACCGCTTCGGCCAGACTGATCGCTTGCTGCTTCAGGCTTTCCGCTGCCACCGAGCTTTCTTCCACCAAGGCGGCGTTTTGTTGTGTTACCTGGTCCAGCTGGTTCACAGCGTGACTGACCTGCTCAATGCCCTGGGTCTGTTCGGCGACGGCCACGCTGATCTCGCCAACCAGGGCGCTCACGCGACCGACCTGGTTAACGATGGACTTCATGTTGTTTCCAGCGTCTTCCACCAGTTGAGAACCGACCTGAACCTTTTCTACGCTCTCAACGATCAGGATTTTGATTTCCTTGGCAGCGCCAGCACTGCGCTGTGCCAGGTTGCGAACCTCAGCGGCAACCACGGCAAAGCCTCGGCCGAGCTCGCCCGCGCGGGCCGCTTCAACAGCGGCATTCAGCGCCAGAATGTTGGTTTGGAAAGCGATGCCGTCGATCACGCTGATGATGTCGCCGATCTTCTTGCTCGATGCGTTGATATCTTCCATCGTGCTCACCACCTGCCGCACCACCACACCGCCTTGAACTGCTGAGGCGCTGGCGTTGGTGGCCAACTCATTTGCCTGCCGGGCTGCGGCGGAATTCTGCCTCACGGTGGCAGTCAGTTGCTCCATCGACGCAGCGGTTTGCTCCAGATTACTGGCTTGCTCTTCGGTTCGCTGCGCCAGATCGACGCTGCCGATGGCAATCTGGCTTGAGCCCGTGACCACGCTGTCGCTGCTTTCGCGAACATTGCTGACCACCCGAACCAGGCTGTCGCGCATGAGCTTCATGGAAGCCATCAGGCTGGTGGTGTCGCCAGCTCGCAGCCGCACAGCCACCCCCAAATTGCCATGGGCGATTTCATTCGCCACTGTTGCCGCGTAATTGGGTTCGCCGCCAAGCTGCCGCGTGATGGACCGCGAAATCCCCCAGCCAAAGAGAGCGCTTACGACAACCATGAACAGCAGCAACCCGATCATCAGCAGCTTGCCGTTGACGTAGACAGTCTCGCCCTGCCGAGCCGCCATACCGATGAGGTCGGTCTGGTAATCCTTCAGCTCGTCCAGCGCTTTCATGTAGGAAAGCTGTGCCGGACGGAGCTGCTCAAACAGCAGTGTTTTGGCATCAGCTCGGTTGTTGGCTCGCACAAGATCTTTGAATTCCTGCTTCAGGCGCATGTGCACGGCGCGCGCCTGAGTCATGGCAGAGAGGCGCTTGAGGCCTTCCTCGCTGGTGATGGTCGGTATGAAAGCCTCCAGCGTGGTGGCCACATCACCGTGTGCTTTCTGGGCGATGTCAAGCGCCGCGCTGATTTGCGCCGGGTCGTCCCAGATCAAGGCATTACGCAGCTCGCGGGCACTCAGGTTGACGTTATCGGTGATGTCGGCAAGCCTCTGGACCTTGGGCATACGGTCCTCATCGATCAGTGTGACGCTGCCAGAGATTTTGGCCAACCGTTCGATCCCCACAAGCACCACGGCCACCGCCAAAACGATGATCAGGGAAAAAGCGAGGCCCAGACGGGAGGCCACCTTGATGTTGTTGAATGAACTCATGGCGTCCGTTACTCCGTAAAGGAAGAGGCAAGCTCAATCAGGGCAAGACAGCCGTCCCTGGGTGCTTAGACAGAGTTATCGGTTTGTCCAAGACAAAACTTTAGAAAAGATCTGAAATGCCTCACCGCTGGCATGGGAAGTGCACATTGACGACATGAAACAAATGAGCCAGAGCGAGAGCGGATACGGTGGTCGATGCCACGCTGATTGCCGCACCGAGTTCGACCAACAACAGCAGCGTGCAGCGAGCGCGACCCCAAGATGCACCAGACGAAGAAGGGCAACCAGTGGCACTTCGGCATGAAGGTGCACATTGGTGTGGACGCCGACTCGGGACTGGCACGTGGCGCTGCGCCCGGGCAAACGCCTAACGCTGGACAAGTGCAAGCCGATCGTTGGGTGCAGTTATGGAGAAGCTCGAATATGTGAAGGCAAGCGTCTGCGCCAAGGTGTGGCGCCCGTTCCGTGTCATCAAGCGCCAGCTCGGGCAGGTGACGGTGCGCTATCTCGGCCAGGCCAAGAACACGGCGCATCTGCACGCGCTGTTTGCGCTCTTCAATCTGTGGAAGGTGCGGCGAACGCTTTGGAAGGAGGCTCGGGGATGAGTGCGCCCGAAGCGGCCCTCGAACGCGCTGAATCGCCCTGAAGGTGCCGCCATCTGAAACATCGCGCATCAGCCCTCGTCACAGCGGACGTTGTGCAAACCATGCTTAGATCTGGTTGCGATTTTTTGCTCGCTTGTGCCCAGAGTCCAGGAGCAATATCTCCTTGGAGCACTGGTTGTGACGTCACCCATGGAAAACACAAGCGGCTGCAGCGGCAGTTCTTTGCAGCGTGTTCAAAAAACAGAGGCTTCGGACAGGGGCGACGCTTCCATTCGTCTTGCTACACCCGTGCAGCCAAGACCCAGACAAGGACCGAGCTGTTGAAGCCTCTGGTGGGGTGAGTGCGTTCGCGGTCATCCACCAGCCAAATGGCGTCTGACCCCGTTGTTATGGATAAAATATTTCCATTTAAATCAATACTCTTTTTATTTAATCTCAAGTGATTTCTAGATTTCCTGCTCGCTTGACCGTTCAGAGGTGTGCGGGTTCTGGCGAGCGCCGACATGGCTTTCCCCGCGTGCCTCCGCCAGCTCCACCTGACGCTGGCGCTCGGCCAGACCGGCTTTTTCTTCCGGAGTGCGCCGCCCATGGCAATGCGCGCAACTCACGCCCTTGACGTAGTGCGGCGAAGTCTTGTCTTCGGGGCTCAGTGGCCAGCGACAGGAGCGGCAGAGTTCGTGCGGGCCGGGCGTCAGGCCATGGCCCACGCTGACCCGCTCGTCAAACACAAAGCATTCGCCCTGCCAGGTGCTCTGCGCGGGCGGCACCTCTTCCAAGTATTTGAGGATGCCGCCTTCCAGGTGGTAAACCTCGTCGAAGCCGCGCATCTTCATGAGCGCGGTCGACTTTTCGCAGCGAATCCCGCCGGTGCAGAACATCGCCACCCGGGTCTTCTTCCCGGCCTCGCCCTGCAGCTGCGCCTGGGCATCAAGCCAGGCCGGCAGCTCGGTGAAGGTCTTGATGTTGGGGTTGACCGCGCCCTGAAAAGTCCCGATCGCCACCTCATAGTCGTTGCGGGTGTCTACCACCAGCACCTCGGGATCGGCCAGCAGGGCGTTCCAGTCTTGCGGCTTCACATAGCGGCCCACGGTCTTGTTCGGGTCGAGCTCGGGCACGTGAAGGGTGACGATTTCCTTTTTCAACCGCACCTTCATGCGAAGAAAAGGCGGCTTGTCGCTCCAGGATTCCTTGTGGGGCAGCCGGGCCAGGCGCGGGTCGGCGCGCAACTGGGCCAGCACCGCGCGCACGCCGTCTGGCGGGCCGGCGATGGTGCCGTTGATGCCTTCGCGGGCCAGCAGCAGCGTGCCTTTGACGCCGTGATGCTCACACGCGGCCTGGATCGGCTCGCGCAGGGCCGCGAAATCGGGCAGATCGACAAACTGGTACAGCGCCGCCGTCAGGTAGCCGGTGGGCTTGCGGGTGGAGGAAATATCGGTAGCCATGTGCAATTATCCCGCCCGGGAGGCTGCCGTAGACTGCAGCTCACTGCCCCAACCAGCCACTGCCTTGCCCATTGAGTCTCCCGCCAGCCCGCCCGAGCGCAGCCGCCTGCATCGCCGGCTGTTCTGGCTCGTCCTGTTTCTGGTGGTCTACGGCTCGTTGTTCCCATTCCGCTACCAGGCCCACACAGCCAGTTGGGCCGACGGCTGGCAGCTGCTGCGGCCCGACGCCAGCCATTCGCGCTCGGACCTGCTGAGCAATGTGCTGCTGTTTGTGCCCTACGGGCTGTTGCTGGCGGTGCCGATGCCGCTGCCGCGCCGGTTGCTGGCTTTGCTGGGCGGAGCTGCGCTGGCGCTGGGTTTGCAGTACCTGCAGTTCTGGTTCCCGGATCGCCATCCCAGCGGAGCCGATGCTGCGCTCAACCTGCTGGGCATGGCTTTCGGACTGAGCGCGGGCCTGGCCGCTGCGCGTTGCCGCGACAGCAGTTCTGGGTGCTGGCCACCGCGCTGATGGGGCTCTGGCTGCTGTACCGCTGGTTCCCGCTGGTGCCCACGCTGGACCTCCAGAACATCAAAAACGGCATCAAGCCGCTGCTGCAGTGGCGGGACACCAGCCCGGTCGACGTGTTGCGCAACCTGGCGGGCTGGCTGGTCTTTCTTCGCATGTCGCGGTACAGCCTGCTGCAGCGCTGGGGCAGTTGGCAGCTCGCGGCGCTGTGTGTGGCGGTGGTCGCCGCAGAGCCCCTGTTCATGGGCAATGCCATCAGCGCGGCGAACCTGGCGGGGCTGGCGCTGGCGCTCGCCCTGTGGCCCTCGCTGCGCAGCGGCCCACGGACACTGCGGGTGATTGCGATCTTGCTGGCGGTGTCGATCGCGGTGGCCGCCTTGCGGCCGTTTGCCTTCAGTTGGGTGGGTGGCTGGCTGTGGATTCCCTTTGCCGGCTCGCTGGGCGGGGACCCGATTGCCGCCATCCCGCCGCTGATTGAAAAGCTCTATTTGTATGGCAGCTTGGTGTTTTTTGTCCGCTACCTTGGCGCCTCGCATTGGCTCTCGGTGCTCACGCTGG
>JAIFNE010000064.1 GCA_020047875.1 Hydrogenophaga sp. | reverse complement strand
AGGCCTTCAGCGGGCAGTTGACGGCCTCAGAGGCCGGTTGCTCACCAGCAGCCGTCGGCGGGACAATGCGCGTATAAGCCCACTTTCATCGGAAGCATGGCATGGCCAAAAGCAACCTCCTAAAGACCCAAGACGTCACCTTTCTGGAACTGATCGGCAACGGCAAGAAGTACCGCGTGCCTTCGTTTCAACGCGACTACGCCTGGGAGGAAGAGCAGTGGGAAGACCTGTGGAACGACATTCTGGAGCTGCTGAGTGCGCCCGGCAGCTTTCACTACATGGGGGCTTTGGTGGTCGAGGCCACGTCTGACCGCGAATTTCAAGTCATCGACGGGCAGCAGCGGGTGGCCACGCTGAGCGTGCTGGCCTTGGCGGTGATTGACCGCCTGCAGCAATTGCCCGGTGATGCAGCCACAAAAGCAGCCAATGCCGAGCGCGCATCCGAGCTGCGCAAGCGGTTCATCGGAGAAAAAGACCCCGCTTCCCTACTGCAAAGCAGCAAGCTTTTTCTGAACGACACCGATGACGGCTTTTACCAAGACTACTTGGTGCAGCTGCGCACGCCGAGCAACCCGCGCGGACTGCCCAAGTCCAACCGCACGCTGTGGGAGTGTTTTGGGTGGTTTCAGAAGCGGCTGCTGGACTCTGGTCTGGAGGGCGAGGCGCTGGCACGCCTGCTGTCCGACACGGTGGCGCGGCAACTGTTGTTCATCTTGATCACGGTGGAAGACGACATCAGCGCCTACACGGTGTTTGAAACCCTCAACGCCCGTGGCCTGGAACTGTCCTCCACCGATTTGCTGAAGAACTTCCTGTTCTCTCGGGTGCGTGTGCGCGCCGATCTGGATGCGCTGCAGCGGCGATGGCGCCAGATGATCGGCAAGGTCAAGCACGAGCGCTTTCCGGATTTTTTGCGTTACCACCTGTTGTGCCGGTATCCGCAGATTCGCAAGCAGCGCCTGTTCAAGCAGGTGCGCGAAGAAGTTGAAACGCCTGCCGATGTGTTTGCCTTGATGGACGCCCTGGAGCAACGCGCCGACTTGTTCGCCGCCATGGACGACACCGCGCATGAGTTTTGGCTGGACCGCCCGGCAGCCAAAGCCTATGTGCGCGATTTGCGTTTGTTTGGCGTGCGCCAGCACATGCCTTTGGTGTTTGCCGCTTGGGAAACCATGGGTGCGGACGACTTTACCCGTGTGCTCAAGCTGCTTTGTGTGCTGTCGGTGCGCTACACCGTCATTGGCAGCTTGAACACCAACGAGCTGGAGCCGGTCTATCACCGCGCCGCCAAAGCGCTGCTGGATGGCACTATCCGCATGCCTGCAGAGGTCTTTGCGCTACTGCGGAGCATTTACGTTGACGATGAAAAGTTTGTCCGCGATTTTTCGCACAGGGAAATGGACACCACGCGTCGCAAAAAAGTGGTGAAGTACCTGCTGTGCGAACTGGAGTCCGATGCCTCTGGCACGCGACACGATTGGGAAAGCGACCCCGGAACCATCGAACACATCCTGCCCGAGAACCCCTCGGCGCAATGGGACGAGTCCTTCAACCCGGATCGACAGAAAGATTTCATCTACCGTTTGGGCAACCTCGTGCTGCTGGAGTCGTCCATCAACCGGCAATGCCAAAACCGCAGCTTTGAAAACAAACGATCCCAGTTTGAACAAAGCCTATACGTGTCAGCCAAGGCGCTGGGTCAGGCGGATCAAGCCGACTGGTCTCCCGCCACTTTGGCGCTGCGCCAAGAATGCATGGCCAGGCGAGCAGCGCATGTGTGGCGTGCCGATTTCGAGTGATTGACATGAACGGAGCCGAAACCCCCGCCGATCACATCGACCCCGAACCGCCTGAACTCAAAAAATCCCTGCTGCATCAGGCCTTCAGCGGCCAACTGTGATGGGTGGGGTCCCCACACTGCCATGGCAGAATGCCCGAATGGATCGCATCCAGGCCGTTAACCGCGAGCGCATTTCTTGGTGCTGTGCCGAGCAAGGCATGGAGCCAGAGGTACTTGCGGGCGTATTGGATATGTCTGCTGACCGTTGGACGGCGTTTTGGTCGGGCGAAGCGGGCCTCACGTTCAACCAGTTGCGCAAGGTGGCCGAACATTTTGGGCGTGGCGTGTTGTTCTTTTTGGAGCTCGGTCCGGCAGTGGCCGAGCGGGTACACACCCCGCAGTTCCGCACCTTGGCGCAACAAAAGCCAGAACTCTCGCAGCGCTTGCGTTTGTTGATCGAACGGGTGGAGCGCCAACGGGCTTTGTTCCTCAGCCTGCGCGAAGACCTGGACGATGCGCTGTGGGCACCGTTTCAAGCACCAGCATTGCCAACGGGCAATGTGGCTGCAGCAGCCAAAGCCGCAAGGGCTTGGCTGGCGCTGAGCGAAGACAAGAACGATTTTGAAAGCTACCGCAAGGCGGTGGAGGCCAAAGGCATTCTGGTTTTCCGCACCAACGGTTACAACGGTCCCTGGCAGATAGCCAAAGAAAGCCCCGTGGCGGGCTTTGCGCTTTTCGACGAACAGTGCCCCGTCATCGTGGTGAAGAAGATGGCCACGGACGCGCCACAGGTCTTCACGTTGATGCACGAGCTGGCCCATGTGCTGCTCCATCAAACAAGCTGGATCGACGACGAGGCGGACTTGAGTTCCACCCAAGGTCGTGAACAAGAAGCCAACCTGTTTGCTGGGCTGGTGTTGGTGCCTGATCATTTCCTGACCAGCATCCATGACGCTGAGCGGCCAGCGGAGGTGTCCGAGTTCAATGAATGGCTCAAACCCCAGTGCAAGGCTTGGGGTGTGAGCACCGAGGTGATTTTGCGCCGCCTGCTGGCGGTGGGGCGTTTGCCGCAGACTACCTACCAGGCCTACAGAGCTTGGAGTCTGGCAACAGGCAAGAATATGAAAGACGAGGGGGGCACGCGCATGTACCGGCATCGCGAGCCAAAACATATTTTTGGTGATCGGTATGTGCGCACAGTGCTGAACTCCCTCAGCGCTCGGCGTATCACGCTGTCCAAGGCCAGTGGCTACCTGGACGGCTTGAAGATTGCCGACGTGCATGAGCTGGAGCGGCACTATGCGGGTGCTTGACGCCTCAGCCATCATTTACGCTTGGGACAACTACCCGCCGGCTCAGTTTCCCGGGCTGTGGGGCTGGCTGGCCAGCGAGTTGAAAACGCATGAGCTGGCCATGCCGGTGGTGGCACTGGAAGAGGTCGGGCACAAATTGCCCGAATGTGCACAGTGGCTGAAGAACGCCGAAGCGCTGAAACTGCCCATGAGCGAGGCCGTCGTGATGACGGCGATGGCCATCAAGCAGGCGATTGGTGTGCTGAACGATCAGTACCACCCGAAGGGCGTGGACGAAAACGATCTGTTCATCATTGCAGCGGCCAAGGTGCACGGGGCTGAGTTGATCACCAACGAAGCGCGACAGTTCGGCGCCCAGGCAGAGGCTCGGAAATACAAGATCCCTGCCGTTTGCGACATGCCTGCGGTGGGTGTGTCGAGCCTGAATTTCTTGGAGTACATCCAAAAGTCACAGCAGGTGTTCGGGTAGTCCAACGAGCAAGCCTTTGGCGCAACTTGTTCTCTTGATCGGTTTTTGATTTTTGGCTGCGTTTAAAGGGAAGTGCATCTTGAAGGTGATGAAAATCAACAACTTACAGCGCTCTGGGTGCTGACACTTTCTTGATCGGGTTTTGATTCCATGTCCATTCAGCCATCCTATTTCGACGGTGAAGGCATCCGGCGGGTGTACGACGACGCCACCGAGACGTGGTGGTTTTCGGTGATTGATGTGGTGCAGGTGCTCAGCGGCAGCGACAACCCTCGGCGCTACTGGTCTGACCTGAAGCGCAGGCTGCGGCAGGAAGCGGGATCGGAACAACCGTACGCAGAAATCGTACAGTTGAAATTGCCCGCTTCAGACGGCAAGCAGCGCCTCACCGACGTGGCCACTGCCCAGACGCTGCTGCGGCTGGTGCAGTCGGTGCCCAGCCCCAAGGCCGAGCCGATCAAGCTTTGGCTGGCCAAGGTGGGCCACGAGCGCATGCAGGAGATGGCCGACCCGGCGCTCTCGCTCGACCGCGCCCGCGAGACCTGGCAACAACACGGCCGCAGCGACAAGTGGATTCAGCAGCGCATGACGGGCCAGGAAACCCGCAACAAGCTGACCGATTACTGGACCGAGCACGGTGTGAAAAGCGGGCAGGAATTCGCCATTCTCACCAGCATCATTCACCAGGAGTGGGCGGGCGTGAATGTGCGGGAGCACAAGGCGCTCAAGGGCCTGAAGACGCACAACCTGCGCGACCACATGAGCGCAGCGCCGGGCCGCTCCCAAGCCAGCTCGCACCGCAGCCCGCAGGGCGGAGGTTTCCTATGAGCGAAGCGGAGCTGATCTTCACCGCGCTGGCCGAGCTGTCCACCCGGCAGGTGGCCGAAACGCAGCAGGCCACCGGGCTGAAGGAAAACGAAGGTGCCGCTGTGGTGGGCGGGCGCATTGCCAAGCAGGCGCGCCGCCAGCTGGAAGACCAGACCGGCCGCTCGGTCGTGACGGGCGAGAACTACCTGGCGCCAACCGCCCAGCGCAAAGCCGTGGGCGGGAAAAAGGAGCCCGGCTGAAGACCGGCGTTCATCCTGAAATACCGGGAGAATGCATCGCACCTGCAATACACTGACTCCATGAAAACCGCAACCCTTCCCCCTGTTCGTGTGGCGCCCGACTTTCGGCAAGAGCTGGAGAGTGTGTTGGCGCCGGGTGAGACGCTGTCGCAGTTGGTGGAGAGCGCCGTGCGCGGCTTGGTGGAAAAGCGCAAGCACCAGGCCGAATTTGTGCGCCGGGGAATGGTGGCAATTCAGGACACGCAGCGCACAGGCGGTGGCGTGGCGGCGCAGGAGGTACTGGCCCGGCTGGAGGCCAAGCTGCAAGCAGCGCGCCAGACCCAGGCTCGGCGCACCCGATGAGTTTCGGGGTCACGTTCAGCGAGGCGGCGGCGCAGGATCTGGAAGAGCTGTTTGACCACGCCCTGCAGCGCGAACTGGACAGCGACACGGGCGATCTGGATATTCCCGCTCGCGCGCTGCAGGCCATTCAAGATGCCTTGGTTTTTTTGCAGACCTCGCCGTTTGCCTGCCGCAAGGCGGGCAGCAGCCCGTTTGTGCGCGAGCTGGTCATTCCGTTTGGCCGCTCGGGCCACGTGGCTTTGTTTGAAATTGTGGGCAACGACTCGGTCATCATTGGCGCGGTGCGACACCAGCGCGAAGATGATTACCACTGAGCGACCACCACTCGGCGCCTGAGTGACCGACCCAAGGGATGAACAACAAGATGAACGAAGCCGAAACCCGCGCCGAGCACATCGACCCCGCCCTCAAGGCCGCTGGCTGGGGCGTGGTGGAAGGCAGCCGCGTTTTGCGCGAGCACAGCATCACGCTGGGCCGTCTGCAGGGCAGTGGCGCAAAGGGCGCGCGCGCCAAGGCCGAGATCGCCGACTACGTGCTTGTCTACCGCAACACCAAGCTGGCCGTGATCGAGGCCAAGGCATGGAACAAGCCCCACACCGAAGGGGTGGGCCAGGCCAAGCGCTATGCCGCGAAGCTGGCGGTGCGCCACACCTACGCCACCAACGGCCAGGCGATTTACGGCATGGACATGACGACGGGCACCGAAGGCGAGGTGCCCAACTATCCGAGCCCAGACGAGCTTTGGGCTTTGACGTTCGCCGAGCTGAACGTCTGGCGCAACCGTTTCGCCGCCATTCCGTTCGAGGACAAGGGTGGCGCCTGGCAAGGGCGCTACTACCAAGAGATCGCGATTGCGCGGGTGCTGGAAGCCATGGCGGCGGGGCGCGA
>JAIFNE010000129.1 GCA_020047875.1 Hydrogenophaga sp. | reverse complement strand
ACGGCGTGCAAAAAATCCGCCTGACCGGGGGCGAGCCCTTGCTGCGCAAGCACATCGAACGCCTGATCGAACAGCTGGCCGCGTTGCGCACTGCGGCTGGTCAGCCACTGGACATCACCCTGACCACCAACGGCTCGCTGCTGGAGCGCAAGGCGCAGGCGCTGAAAGACGCTGGCCTGCAACGCGTGACGGTGAGCCTGGACGGGCTGGACGACACGGTGTTTCGCGCCATGAACGACGTCGATTTTCCGGTGCGCGATGTGTTGCGCGGCATCGACGCCGCGCTGGCCACCGGTCTGGGGCCGATCAAGGTCAACATGGTGGTCAAGCGCGGCACCAACGACCATGAAATTCTGCCGATGGCGCGCCACTTTCGTGGCACCGGCGTGGTGCTGCGCTTCATCGAGTACATGGACGTGGGCGCCACCAACGGTTGGCGCATGGATGAGGTGTTGCCCAGCGCCGAGGTGGTGCAGCGCATCGCGAGCGAGCTGCCGCTGGTGCAACTCGACCCGTCGGCACCTGGGGAGACGGCTGAGCGCTGGGGCTATGCCGACGCGCTGGGCCGCCACGACCCGGCGGCCGGCGAGATTGGCGTGATCAGCAGCGTGACGCAGGCGTTTTGTGGCAGCTGCAACCGGGCCCGCCTGTCCACCGAGGGCAAGCTGTATCTGTGCCTGTTCGCCAGCGAGGGGCACGACCTGAGACCGCTGTTGCGTGGCAGCGCCAGCGACGAGCAAATCGCCGATGCGCTCGCCGGCATCTGGCACGGCCGCAGCGACCGCTATTCCGAGCTGCGCGCCAGCCTGCCGCCCGAGACGCCGGGCGAAGGCAGACGCCGGATTGAAATGAGTTACATCGGCGGCTAGAGCAGATGCCCCCACGCTCCGCCGCTTCGCGGGTCGCTGCCCCCCGAGGGGGCTGTTCCACCTTGGGCGGCCCGGCGGTGGAACGCCACACCACCCCCCGCGCCGCTTCGCGTCACCCCCAAGGGGGCCAAGCCAGTGGCCCGGCAAAGCCGGTTCCACGGCTTGCACTGACTCAGACACATCCAACCTCGGAGACTTTTTGTGATCCATCCTTCTGAAATCACAGCGCTGGTGCTCGCCGGGGGCCGGGGCTCACGCATGGGTGGGGCCGACAAGGGCTTGCAGAATTTCAACGGCACGCCGCTGGCGCTGCACACGGTGTTGCGGCTGCAGATGCAGGAAGGCGGGCTGATTGGCGAGCTGATGCTCAACGCCAACCGCAATCTGGCGGCTTACGAGGCCTTTGGTGCGCCGGTCTGGCCCGACACGCTCAGCGACTACGCTGGCCCACTGGCGGGGTTCTTGACTGGACTGGAGCGTTGCGAAACGCCGTATCTGCTCACCGTGCCCTGCGACAGCCCGCTGTTTCCCCTGGATCTGGCGAGCCGCCTGGCCAGTGCCTTTGACGACGACCGCACGGAAATCGCCATGGCCGCTGCGCGTGAAGCCGACGGCCAGTTGCGCGCGCAGCCGGTGTTCAGCCTGCTTCGTGTGGAGCTGCTGGAAAGCCTGGTGGCCTTTACCCACGGCGGCGGGCGCAAGATCGACCGCTGGACCGATCAGCACCGAACCGTGCTCGTGCCCTTCGACCAGCCTGGCGACGATCCGCGCGCTTTTTGCAACACCAACACGCTGGCCGAACTGCACGCGCTGGAACAGGGCTGAGGGGCCAGGTTCATGAAGACCATTGAGCAAATTGCCGCCGAGCTCCAGGGCTACGACCCGAGCGCGCTGCCCGCGCACCAGGTGAATGCGTTTCTTGCCCGGCTGGTGCAGCCAGTCACCCAGACCGAGTCGGTTGGCGTGTTCGCTGCCCTGGGCCGTGTGTTGGCCAGCGACGTGGTGTCGCCCATCAGCGTGCCGCCCCACGACAACTCGGCCATGGACGGGTTTGCGTTTGACAGCGCCGCCCTGCAACCCGGTCAGCCGCTGCGCCTGCGGGTGGTCGGTACCGCCTACGCCGGTGCTGCGTGGCGTGGGCAGGTGGCGGCTGGCGAATGCCTGAAGATCATGACCGGTGCCATCCTGCCGGCCCAGCTCGACACCGTGGTGCCGCTGGAGTTCGTCAAGACCGACGGCGAGACCATCGAGCTGCCCGCGGGTGTGGTGCAGCCGGGCGACAACCGGCGCCTGCGTGGCGAAGACCTGATGGCCGGCGAGCCGGCTTTGCGCCGGGGCCAGCGCCTCGGGCCGGCCGCGCTCGGTCTCGTGGCGAGCCTGGGGTTGGCTGAGGTCACGGTGTTTCGGCGCATCCGGGTGGCGTATTTCTCGACTGGGGACGAGATCCTGAGCCTGGGCGAAGCGCCGCGCGAAGGCGCGGTGTTCGACAGCAACCGCTACACCGTCTACGGGCTGCTGACGCGCCTGGGCATCGAGGTGCTGGACATGGGCGTGGTGAAGGACGAGCCTGCGGCGCTGGAAGCCGCGTTTCGCCTGGCAGCAGACACGGCCGACGCCATCATCACCAGCGGCGGCGTGAGCATGGGCGAGGCGGATCACACCAAGACCATGATGAAGCAGCTGGGCGATGTGGCCTTCTGGCGCATCGCGATGCGGCCGGGCCGCCCGATGGCGGTGGGCCGGATCGGCAACGCACCGGCGACCGCGGGCAGCGCGGGGGCTTTGCTGTTTGGCCTGCCGGGCAATCCGGTGGCGGTGATGGTCACGTTTCTGGCCTTCGTGCGCCCCGCCCTGCTGCGCCTCATGGGCAGCACCGACGCCGAGCCGGTGCTGCTGCAGGCGCACAGCAGCGAACCGCTGCGCAAGAAACCGGGCCGCACCGAGTACCAGCGCGGCATTGTCTCGCGCGATGCCTCGGGGCAGCTGCGGGTGCGCACCACCGGCAACCAGGGCTCGGGCGTGCTGAGCTCCATGGTGCAGGCCAATGGGCTGATCGTGCTGCACCACGGGCAGGGCAACGTGGCCGTGGGTGATGCGGTGGACGTGATGGTGTTCGACAGCGTGATCTGAGGCCCCTGCCCGCGGGCCTCAGACGCGCTTCACCTGCACCCGGCAGGCTTTACCGCTGCGCCCGCGCGGCACCGCCTGACCCAGCGATCCGATCACCCGCAAGGGGGCCACGCCCTGCGCGCTGGCGAAGGCCATCAGCGCACTGCGGCAGCGCGCCAGCGCCTGCTTGCCCAGCTCGCCCTGCTCGGGCAGGCGCACCAGCAGCGTGTGGTCGTCGCGCTGCACCACCTGAAAATCGAACACGCCAGCGCCCTCCTCCAGTACGGTCGAGATGGCCAGCGGCAGCAGCGCCACCGGGTGCCCGGCGGTGCCGCGCAAACGCAAGATGTCGTCGTGCCGGCCCAGCACCTCGATGCTGGGGAGCGGCGAGCCGCAGGCACAGGGCGCCACACCCAGTCGCACCTGATCACCCAGCGCATACCGGATCAGCGGCTGCACCGTGTTGGCCAGGTTGGTCAGCAGCACCGCGTGCGACACCTGCCCTGGCGGCACCGGTCGCTGACGGTCATCCACCGGTTCCAGCAGCAGCCAGTCGGTGTTGAGGTGCAGGCGGCCGTGGTCACACTCCCAGCCCATGGCAAGGAACTCGGACGCGCCATAGCTGTTGCGCACCTCGGCGCCAAAGGCCTGCGCGATGCGTGCGCGCGCGGTCTGGCCCAGTGTTTCGCCGCCGGTCCAGATCTCGCGCACCGGCACCGTCAACCGGCCGCGCTGCACCTGCTCGGCCAGCACCAGCGCGGCCGTTGGGTAGGTGGCGATCACCGTGGGCGCAAACGCATTGAGTTCTGCCACCAGCCGGTCCATGGGCTGAAGAATGGAGAAGCTGCGGATGCTTGAGGCGCGCCAGCTTTGCAGCCGCGCCAGCCGCTGAACGTTGATCTGGCTGGCGAAATGCCCGTTGGTCGCGCCCACGAAGGCCAGCCGCTCGGTCAGGCCCATCGGGTCGAACAGGCGACGCAGGCTGTTGTCGGGGCGCCGCCGCAGCGTCTCCAGCGCATCGTAGACCGCCAGGGCCGCGGCGTCTTGCACGAACACACCCGGCGCGCCACTGGTGCCCGAGCTCTCCCAGATGAGGTAACGGTCGAGGTAAGGGTCTCCGATGCGAGCCGGGTCGGCGGTGAACGCGCGCAACTCATCCAGCCGCAGCGCGGGATCGGTCACCCAGTCATCAAAACGCTGCATCAGTTCGTCGCGGGCCACCGGGGCCATGCGCGTCAGTGCGCTGGCGTCATCGGGCAGCCCACGCAGGCGCTCGCCGTAAACCACCGAGCGCGCGCGGGCCATGGTCAGCACAGCGCGCACGCGCTGCTGCTGAGCCAGCGCAAGCGCCTGCGCACTGGCGTGGCTGCAACTCACCACCGCCGCCGCGGCCTGCGCGGTGAGGAACGGATTCATGACGGTGTTCATGCGGGCGACCTGCTTCCAAGGCTGGCGATGGCGCGGACTCATCCGCCCGCCGCCTGGAAGCATCATAGACACCGGGCCGCCCGGCGCGTTGCGTTTGGTCAAGCAGGCCGCCCCGGGGCCGCCCCGGGGCTTAGGGTCAGTGCGCGGGCAGGGGCTGGGGCAGCGGCTGGCGCCGATCGCGCGACAGCAGGGTGTAGACGGTGGGCACGACGAACACGGTGAGCAGCGTACCCAGGCTCATGCCGCCCACGATCACCCAGCCGATCTGCTGGCGGCTTTCGGCGCCCGCGCCACTGGCCAGCGCCAACGGCAGCGCACCCAGCACCATGGCGCCGGTGGTCATGAGAATCGGGCGCAAGCGCAGGGACGCCGAGCGCCTGACCGCTTCAAACCGGTCCACACCCTGCTCGCGCAGCTGGTTGGCAAACTCCACGATCAGGATGCCGTGTTTGGTGATCAGCCCCACCAGCGTGATCAGGCCGATCTGGCTGAACACGTTGAGCGTGCCGCCGCTGAGCTTCAAGGCCAGCAGAGCGCCCAGCATGGACAGCGGCACGCTGATCATGATGATCAAGGGGTCGACAAAGCTTTCGAACTGCGCGGCCAGCACCAGAAAAATGAACAGCAGCGAGAGCGCAAACACGATCGCCAGCGAGCCTGACGAGCTGCGGAATTCGCGGCTTTCGCCGTTGAGCTGGGTGGTGTAGCCCTCGGGCAGGATCTCACGCGCGGTGGCGTCCATGAAGTCGAGCGCCTCGCCCAGCGACAGCTCGGGCGAGAGGTTGGCGGTGATGGTGGCGCTGCGGCGCTGGGCGAAGTGATTGAGCTCGCGCGGCACGACCACCTCGCGGGTGGTCACCAGCGAGGCCAGTGGAATCATGGCGTCTCCGCGGCCGCGGACAAACAGGCGGTCGATGTCTTCGGGCGTGCTGCGTTGGGCGCTGTCGGTCTGCACCACCACGTCGTATTGCTCGCCGTCGCGCTTGAAACGGGTGACGCTGCGCCCGCCGAGCAGCGTTTCCACCGTGCGGGCGATCGCGTCCACGCTCACGCCCATGTCGGCGGCGCGCTCGCGGTCCACATCGAGACGGATCTCGGGTTTGTTCAGGCGCAGGTCGGTGTCGACCTGCACAAACCCGGGGTTCTTGGCGAGTGCGGCCTGAAACTGGCGCACCACGCCCGAGAGGTTCTGGTAACTGTCGGAGGTGACGATGACGTAATTCACCGGCCGCGAGCGAAAGCCCTGGCCGAGCGACGGCGGCGTGGACGCGAAGGCGCTCACGCCGGGCAGCGCGGCAATGCGGGGACCGATTTCGCGCGCCATCTGCTGCGTGCTGCGTTCGCGCTCTTCCCAGGGTGTGGCGCGCAGGATGACGATGCCCTGGGCCACCGTGGGATTGCCCGCGATGTTGAAGATGCGGTCGAGCTCGGGGTAGTCGGCGCCGATGCGCTCGATCGCCTCGGCGTAGCGCTGGGTGTA
>JAIFNE010000146.1 GCA_020047875.1 Hydrogenophaga sp. | reverse complement strand
GGCGCCACGGGCTTTTCAGCCGCCGCGCGGGCTCCCTTCTTGGCGGCCACTTTTTTGGCTGCGGGCTTGGACTCGGCGACCGCAGGCTTGGGCGCGCCATGCTTCAGGCGCACCGCCTTGCCACCCCAGATTTCCTCCAGCCGGTAGTACTGCCGGATCACTGGCTGCATCACATGCGCCACCGCCGCGCCACAGTCCACGATGATCCACTCGCCGTTTTCCTCGCCCTCGATGCGCGGCTTGTCAAAGCCGGCCTCGCGCACCGCATCGCGCACGCTGGCCGCCAGCGCCTTGGTCTGGCGGTTGGAGGTGCCGCTGGCGATGATCACGCGCTCAAACAGCGGGGAGAGCGTTTCGGTGTCGAACACCACGATGTCCTGACCCTTCACATCCTCCAGCCCATCGACGATGGCGCGTTGAAGTCTCTGAACGTCTTTTTTGGCGGAAACGGAAGCTGTCATGAAGGATCTTGGTAAAGGTGATGGTCTGAAATATAGCCTGCGACGCCTGGCGGCACCAGCCGGGCGAATGCCGCGTCTGGTCCCGCGGGCTGTTCCACGCGCAAACGAACCGCGCTGGCGCTGATGTTTTCCAGAGGCATGGACAGGCGCACGAAGGGCAGATCGACGGCGGACAGGTCCATTTCATCGCGCTGGTCGAGCGCCGCGTTGGCGTCAATGTGCAGCGCGCGGTTGGCCACCGCGAGCTGGGCGCGCGCCAGCACCTCGGGCCAGTGCACCCAGCTTTTGAATGTCAGCAACTGGTCGGCGCCGAGCACCACGAACAGCGTGGCACCCGGGTATTCACACGCCAGCTCGGCCAGGGTGTCGGCGGTGTAGCTCGGGCCCTGCCGAAGAATTTCGCGGCTGTCGATGCTGGTGCGCGGCAAATCACCAAAGGCAAGCTGGCACATCGCCAGGCGGTGCTCGGCTGGCGAGAGGGTGCGCGCCTTGTGCCAGGCCTGCCCGGTGGGCAGGATGTGCAGCACATCCAGATCGAGCTGCTCCAGCGCCGTCTGGGCGAGCCGGCGATGCGCCAGGTGCGGGGGATCGAAGGCGCCGCCAAACATGCCCACGCGTTGCGGCGCTGGGCTCAAAGCCAGTCCTTGCGCACCAGGAATTCACGCGTGAGGCGTTCCTCTGGCGATCCCTTGGGATCGGTCCGGTCGTAAGACCAGCTCACCAGGGGTGGCATCGACAGCAAGATGGACTCGCTGCGGCCGCCCGATTGCAGGCCGAAATGGGTGCCGCGGTCCCACACCAAGTTGAACTCGACGTAACGCCCGCGGCGGTACAGCTGGAAGGCCCGCTCGCGCTCGCCGTAGGGCGTGTGCTGGCGGCGATCGACGATGGGCAGGTAGGCGTCCAGGAACGCGTCGCCCACGGCGCGCATCATGGCGAAGTTGCCGTCGAAGCCGAACTCAGCGAAATCGTCGTAGAACACGCCACCCACACCGCGTTGCTCGCCGCGGTGCTTGAGGAAAAAATACTCATCACACCATGTTTTGAAGCGCGGGTATTTGTCGACGCCAAAGGGGTCAAGGGCGTTCTTGCAGGTCTGGTGAAAGTGCACAGCATCCGCTTGCACGCCGTAGTAGGGCGTGAGATCCATGCCACCGCCAAACCAGCTCACGCTGGGGCCCTGGGCCGGGTGCGCGGCGATCATGCGCACATTCATGTGCACCGTGGGCACATGCGGGTTGCGCGGGTGAAACACCAGCGACACACCCATGGCCTCAAACGGCGCGCCCGCGAGCTCGGGCCGGTGCTGGGTGGCCGAGGGCGGCAGGCGCGGACCGCTCACGTGCGAAAAGCCGCAGCCGGCGCGCTCGAACACCTCGCCACCTTCCAGAATTTGCGTGATGCCCTGCCCTTGCAACAGCTCACCCTTGGGCTTCTTCCAGCGGTCACTCACAAAGCGGCCGCCGTCCACCAAGGCCACGGCCGAGGTGATGCGGTCTTGCAGACCGATAAGGTAGCGGCTGACCAGGGTCGTGGGGGAGCTCATGGGTGGTGGTGATTGGTGCCAGCGAGGGCGGGGTCAGAGGGCACGGTAGCCGATGTCCCGGCGGAACTGCATGCCGTCGAAGTGAATGCCATCGAGGGACGCGTAGGCGCGGGTTCGGGCCTCAGCCACCGTGTCGGCCAGCGCCGTGACGCACAACACGCGCCCCCCGCTGACCACCACCTGCCCGCTGGCGCTGCTGGCGGTGCCCGCGTGAAACACCATGGTGTCGGCAGCGTCGGTCGGCAGCCCGGTGATGGCGTCACCTTTGCGCGGTGTCAGCGGATAGCCGGCAGCGGCCACCACCACACCCAGCGCCACGCGCTCGTCCCACCGCAGTTCTACGCGGTCGAGCTCGGCGCGCGTGGCGGCCAGCAGCACCTGGGCCAGATTGCTCTGCAGACGCATCAGGATCGGCTGCGTTTCGGGGTCGCCCAGGCGGCAATTGAATTCCAGCGTCTTCACGCGACCGTCGGGCGAAATCATCAAGCCGGCATAAAGAAAACCGGTGTACTGGATGCCATCGGCCGCCATGCCAAGCAACGTGGGCAGGATCACCTCGTCCATCGCGCGCTGGTGCACAGCCGGCGTAACCACCGGCGCGGGAGAGTACGCGCCCATGCCGCCGGTGTTGGGGCCCTGATCGCCGTCGAGCAGGCGCTTGTGGTCCTGGCTGGTGGCCAGCGCCAGGGCGTGCACGCCATCGCACAGCACGATGAAGCTGGCCTCTTCACCGGTGAGAAACTCTTCAATCACCACCCGCGCACCACCGGCGTTGTGCACCACGCCCAGGGTGTTGTCGAGCAGCATGAAGTCGATCGCCTCGTGGGCCTCGGTCAGCGTCATGGCCACCACCACGCCCTTGCCCGCGGCCAGGCCATCGGCCTTGATCACAATCGGCACGCCCTGCGCCCCCACGTAGGCATGGGCCAGGGCAGCGTCGGTAAAGCTCTGGTAGGTCGCGGTCGGAATGCCGTGGCGCTGCATGAAGGCTTTGCTGAACGCCTTGGAGCTCTCCAGCTGTGCCGCCGCCTGGGTGGGGCCAAAGATGGCGAGGCCGTTGGCGCGAAACTCGTCCACCACGCCAGCCGCCAGCGGCGCTTCCGGACCCACCACGGTGAGCGCAATCCCCTCGGCCTGCGCCCACTCGCGCAAATCACGCTTGTCGGTCAGCGCCAGATTCACCAGCTGTTCGTCGCGCGCGGTGCCGGCATTGCCCGGCGCCACAAACACCTGACTCACGCCCTCGGACTGCTTGAGCTTCCAGGCCAGCGCGTGCTCACGACCACCGCCACCGATCACCAAAACTTTCAAATCGCACTCCAAAACAAAAGGTCAGCGCGCCAACCATTCCCGCCGATCCAGCTCGCTACATCGGAACCTGCAACACCGCAAAACCAGCGCCGCCTGGACCCATCAGCAAGCCCCGCCGATGAGGGCCACAGCGCAAGCGCCGAGTCCATCGAAAGAGGCATCAAAGCGCGGCGTTGTGGAAGATGTCCTGCACGTCGTCCAGGTCTTCCAGCACATCAAGCAGCTTTTGCATGCGCTCGGCGTCTTCGCCCGAAAGCTCGATCATGTTCTCTGGGCGCATGGTGACCTCGGCCACCTCCGGCGTGAAACCGGCGGACTCCAGCGCCTGCTTCACCGCTTCAAAGTCGGGCGCGGCGCAGAGCACCTCGATCGCACCGTCGTCACCGGCAATCACATCCTCGGCGCCAGCCTCCAGCGCCACCTCCATCACCTTGTCTTCCGACGTCCCGGGCGCAAAAATGATCTGTCCGCAGTGCTTGAACTGAAAAGCCACCGAGCCTTCCGTGCCCATGTTGCCGCCGTACTTGCTCAGCGCGTGGCGCACCTCGGCCACGGTGCGGACCTTGTTGTCGGTCATGGTATCGATGATGATCGCCGCGCCACCGATGCCGTAGCCCTCGTAGCGAATCTCCTCAAGTGCCTGGCCTTCCAGGTTGCCCGAGGCCTTGTCCACGTTGTATTTGATGCGGTCGGCCGGCATGTTGGCGGCCTTGGCCTTTTCGATCGCAAGCCGCAAGCGCGGATTCATGGCGGGATCGCCACCGCCGGTGCGCGCCGCAACCGAAATCTCCCGGATCGCACGCGTCCAGATTTTTCCGCGCTTTTCGTCCTGTCGGCCTTTGCGGTGTTGAATGTTGGCCCATTTGCTGTGTCCTGCCACGCGTACGTCCTTTGGTTGCCCGGAGTTTGGTGTAATCGATGGCAATTTTACGTTCCCGCTTGACCGCTCCAAGGATGCACCCCATGGCCGAACCGATGCTGATCGCTCAAAACTCCCACGCACAGTGCCACCTGCTGCCGAGTCTGGCCAACCGGCATGGCCTGATCACCGGCGCCACCGGCACCGGCAAGACCGTCACGCTGCAAACCTTGGCCGAGCAGTTTTCCAACATCGGCGTGCCGGTGTTCATGGCCGACGTGAAAGGCGACCTCACCGGCATCAGCCAGACCGGGCGCTTCGGTGAAAAAATCGCCGCTGTGCTGCGGGAACGCGGTATCACGCTGCCCGCGGCGCAGGCGTGTCCCACCACGCTGTGGGATGTGTTCGGCGAACAAGGTCACCCGGTTCGGGCCACGGTGAGCGACATGGGCCCGCTGCTGCTCTCCCGCATGCTCAACCTGAACGACACGCAAAGCGGCGTGCTCAACCTCGTGTTCAAGATCGCCGACGACAACGGCCTGCTGCTGCTGGACATGAAAGACCTGCGAGCGATGCTGCAGCACCTGGGCGACAACGCCAAGCAGTTCACCACCGAGTACGGCAACATCAGCGCCGCCAGCGTGGGGGCGATCCAGCGTGGCCTGATGCAGATCGAACAGCAGGGAGGCGACAAGTTTTTTGGTGAGCCCATGCTCAACATCCAGGACTTCATGCAGACGGTGGGCGGCAAGGGGGTGATCAACATCCTCACCGCGGACAAACTCATGAACGCGCCGCGCCTCTACGCCACCTTCCTGCTGTGGATGCTTTCCGAACTGTTCGAGCAACTGCCTGAGATCGGTGACCCGGAGAAGCCCAAGCTGGTGTTCTTCTTCGACGAAGCCCACCTGTTGTTCAACGACGCGCCCAAGGTACTGGTGGAGCGCATCGAACTGGTGGTGCGGCTGGTGCGGTCCAAAGGTGTTGGCGTGTATTTCGTGACACAGAACCCGCTGGACATCCCCGACAGCGTGCTGGGCCAGCTCGGTAACCGGGTGCAGCACGCGCTGCGCGCCTTCACCCCGCGCGACCAGAAAGCGGTGAAGGCGACCGCTGAAACCATGCGACCCAAGGCTGGGCTGGACATCGAAGCGGCCATCACCGAGCTGGCGGTGGGCGAAGCCCTGGTCAGCCTGCTTGATGCCAAGGGCCGCCCCACCGAAACGGAGCGCGTGTTCGTGCTGCCGCCGGGCAGCCAGTTGGGGCCCATCACCACGCAGCAGCGCCAGGCGCTGCTGAAAGACTCTTTGGTGGCCGGGGTGTACGAGGAAACGGTGGATCGCGAGAGCGCCTACGAAATCTTCAATGCCCGCAACGAACGTCGCGCCCCGGAAACACCAGCCGAATCAGGCGCCCCCAAAACGCCACGCATCCCGGGCGCTCCCCCGGCCGAAGCGGCCAAGGACACCGGTGGCATGGGCGGCATGATCAACGAAGCCCTGTTTGGCCGAACCGGCCCCCGCGGCGGCCAATACGACGGCCTGGTACAGACGATGGCAAAGACCGCTGCACGCAGCGTGGCCAGCGGCCTGGGCCGCCAGCTGGTGCGCGGCATTCTGGGCGGCCTGATGGGCGGCAAACGTTGAGCGGATCTCAAAAGGCCAGGCGGGTAAGCCGGGCACTGTTGCCACTGCTGATTGCAGCGCCGCTCGC
>JAIFNE010000018.1 GCA_020047875.1 Hydrogenophaga sp. | reverse complement strand
CGGCGCCGGTGGCGGCGGTGCCGACCGGGGGCATTTTTCAGGCGGCGAGCTACCGGCCGGCGTTTGAAGATCCGCGGGCCCGCTTGCCGGGTGACACCCTCACCATTCAGATCACCGAGCGGGTGACGGCGAGCCAGAGTTCGTCGGCCTCGATCGACCGCACCGGCGATGTCTCGGCCAATGTGTCCGCGTTCCCGTTCCTCACCGAGTCGCTGCTGGGCAGGCTCGACGCGGGGGCCAGCTCGTCCAACAGCTTTGCCGGCCAGGGCGGCACCGAAAGCACCAACAACTTTTCGGGCTCGATCACCGCCACCGTGCTGGAGGTGCTGCCCAATGGCCATCTGGTGGTGGCGGGGGAAAAGCAGATTGGCGTGAACCAGAACGTGGACGTGCTGCGCTTCTCGGGCACGGTCGATCCGCGCCAGATCCGTCCCGGCAACGTGATCCCGTCCACCCAGGTGGCGAACACGCGCATCGAGTCGCGTGGGCGCGGTGCGCAGGGCGAAGCCCTTTCAATTGGCTGGTTAGCACGGTTCTTTTTGAGCGTTCTCCCGTTCTGAGCCTCACCAGAATAGGCCTCATGAAAACCGAACTGCTGCCGATACCTCCCGCGCCGTCGGTGACGCGCGCGCCGGCCGTCGTGCCCCGCGGCGGCTGGCTGGCCGTGGCGCTGGCGCTGCTGCTGGGCCTGGTGTGGCCGGTGGCTGGTGCGTCGGCGCAGGGCATCCGGGTGAAGGAAATTGCATCGGTTCAGGGCGTGCGCACCAACCAGCTCACCGGCTACGGCCTGGTGGTGGGCCTGGATGGCACGGGCGACCAGACCACGCAGATGCCCTACACCGCGCAAAGCCTGAACAACCAGCTGCAGCAGCTCGGCCTGTCCCTGCCGCCCGGCGCCAATCTGCAGCTGAAAAACGTGGCCGCGGTGATGGTCACCGGCCAGCTGCCTGCGTTCGCCCAACCCGGCCAGATGATGGACGTGACCGTGTCCTCGATCGGCAACGCGAAATCGCTGCGCGGCGGCACGCTCATCACCACCCCGCTCAAGGGCGCCGACGGCCAGATCTACGCGCTGGCACAGGGCAACCTGCTGGTGGGCGGCGCAGGTGCCTCGGCGGGCGGCAGCAAGGTGCAGATCAACCACCTGAGCGCGGGCCGCATTCCGGCTGGCGCGCAGATCGAGCGCGCGGTGGCCACACCGTTTGCGCTCGGCGAAACCATCGATCTCGGCCTGGAGGCCAGCGATTTCCAGACCGCGCTGCGCGTGACCGACGCCATCAACAAAAAGCTCGGCGTCGGTACCGCGAGCGCGGTGGACGGCCGGGTGATCCGGCTGCGCGCCCCGGGCGATCCGAACGCCCGCGTGGGCTTCTTGGCGGCGGTGGAAGAGGTGCGGCTGGACGCGCCGATTCCAGTGGCCAAGGTGATCATCAACGCGCGCACCGGCTCCATCGTGATGAACCAGGCGGTGACGCTGGCGGCCTGCGCCGTGTCGCACGGCAACCTGTCGGTCAGCATCAGCTCCACCCCGGTGATCAGCCAGCCCAACCCGCTGTCGGTGGGCGGCCAGACGGTGGTGACCGAGCAGGCCAACATTCAGATCAGCCAAGACAAAGGATCGCTGATTGCGGTGCCCGCAGCCGCGCAGCTGGCCGACGTGGTGCGGGTGCTGAACGCGCTGGGCGCCACGCCACAAGACCTGGTGGCGATCCTGCAGGCGATCAAGGCCTCTGGCGCGCTGAACGCGGAGCTGGAAATCATATGAAGAGGACAGCCCGCCCCCGCGCCGCTTCGCGTCACCCCCTCAAGGGGACAACGCTGGCCGACCGGCAGAGCCGGATCGGCAGCGTTCTGGGTTTGAAAGCCTCGCGCGCGCAGACCTCGCCTTCCGGGAGCGATTCATGAATGCTTCACCGATGTCGTTTCAGGGGCTGGCGGCCGATCCGTCGGCGCTCAATGCCTTGCGTTACGGCGCGGGCACCGCCGCGGGCAAAGACGACAAGACCGCGCTCAAGGAGGCGGCCAAGCAATTCGAGTCGCTGTTCATGCGCGAGCTGATCAAAAGCATGCGCGAGGCCACCCAGAAGTCGGGCCTGATGGATGGTGAGGGCAGCGACCTCGGCACCGACCTGCTCGACCAGCAGTTTTCGGTGCAGCTCTCCGGCCTGCCCGGTGGTTTGTCTGAAGCGATCCAGCGCCAGCTCGGTCGTCAGATACTGGGCCCGGATGCAGCGCGTGCCAACCCGCTGCCCGCGGTGGGCGAAGCCAGCACGGTGAGCCGCGCCAGCCCTGGGCCGCGCCAGGCCAGCTTTGTCGCGGAGCACAGCGAAGCGGCGGCAACGGTGGCGCGCGAGTCTGGCATTCCGGCGAGTTTCATGATTGGCCAGGCGGGCCACGAGACCGGCTGGGGCCGCAGCGAAATCCGCCACGCCAACGGCGCCAATTCGCACAACCTGTTTGGCATCAAGGCCACCGGCGGCTGGACCGGCAAGGTGGCCGAAATCACCACCACCGAATACATCGACGGCGAGCCGCGCAAGGTCACCGCCCGCTTTCGTGCCTACGACTCTTATGCCGATTCGTTTCGCGATTACGCGCGCCTGATCAGCCAGAGCCCGCGCTACCAGGAGGTGATGGACAACCTGCAGTCGCCGGTGGCCTTTGCGCGTGAACTGCAGGAAGCCGGCTACGCCACCGATCCGAACTACGCGGCCAAGCTCAGCCGCGCCATCAACGCCACGCTGAGCCTGCAGCGCAGCACGGGGTAGGGCTAAGCCATGTCTGGCGCTCTCAACATCGGTAGCCGCGCGCTCAACACCAATCTGGCCGCGCTGCAGGTGGTTGGCCACAACATCGCCAACGTCAACACCGACGGCTATTCGCGCCAAAATGTGTTGCTGCAAACCTCGGGTTACCAGCAGTTTGGTAATGGCTTTTTCGGCAAAGGCGTTGAGATCGCCACCGTCACCCGCAACCACGACGCCTACCTCACCCGCGAGGCCAGCCTGGCGAAAGCGGCCGCCTCTGCTGACGGCACGCGACTGGCCAAGCTCAAGCAGCTCGAAGAGTTGTTTCCCACCGGCCCCACCGGCCTGGGTACGTCGATGAACAACATGCTCAACGCATGGAGCGACGTGGCCTCGGCGCCCAACAACCTCACCGCGCGGGTGGTGGTGATTGCCCGGGGTGACGAATTCGCGGCCCGTCTGCGCACCACCGCGGCACAGCTCGACCAGCAAAAGCTGGGTACTGAGCTGGAGTTGGGTGAGACGGTGAAGGTGGTGAACCGGCTCGCCCAGGACATTGCGCTGGTCAACCAGCGCATCACGGAAAACCGTGGCTCATCGCACACACCCAACGATTTGTTCGACCAGCGTGACCAGCTGGTGAGCCAGCTCAATCAATACGTTCAAACCTCTTCGGTGACCAGCGAAGACGGCACCGTGAGTGTGTTTGTGGCGGGCAGCCAGCCGCTGGTGCTGGGACAAACGGCCAACAAGCTGGAGGTGACCAACGACCCGGCCGATCCGCTGAGCAAGCGCCTGTCTTTCGTGCAGAGCGGCGCCTCCATACCGCTGAACCACGAGCAACTTGGCGGTGGTGAACTGGCTGGATTGATGACGTTTCTTCGCGAGGATCTGCCAACGATGCAGACTCAGCTGGACAACCTGGCGTACAACCTGGCGACCGAGGTGAACGCGCAGCATCGCTTGGGCAGGGGTTTGGACGACGGTACAGGCAGAGATTTTTTCGTCGAGCCAGCTGCCACGCAACCGCCCCCCATCGGCAACCGCGGCGCTGCCAAAAACCTGCAAATGTCGCTGACGTCTCCAAGCCAGCTCGGTGCGGCCAGTCCGGTGCTGGTGACGCCCGCCACCACCAACGCCAGCGGGCTGAGCGTGGAGCGGCTGTCTGCGGTGAGCACCCTGGTCAATCCTTCAAACGTGATCGAGATCAGTTTCCAGGCCAACGGAACCTACACCGTCCTCGACACAACGACGAGTACCACCCTCTCCACAGGCAACGCTTACAGTGCCGGACAACCGATCAATGTCAACGGCTGGAGCCTTACCTTGCGGGGTGCTCCCACCGCCGGCGACAGCTTTACCGTGGCCGCCGCGCCACCAGGCTCCACCAACCAAAACGCTGGTAACGCGGGCGCCATCCTGGCGTTGCGCGACAAGGTCATGGCCGGCGGCGTGCCGCTGGCTGAGGGTTACGCCGAGGTGATTTCTTCGCTGGGTACCCGGGTGCAGTCGGCAAAATTTGCTGCCGATTTCACGGCACAGGTGGCCACCAGCACCGAGAGCGCTCGCAGCGGCGTGGCCGGGGTGAATCTGGACGAAGAGGCGGCGCGCCTGCTGCAGTTTCAGCAGTCGTATCAGGCCGCAGCCAAATTTCTTCAGATCGCACAAAGCACGTTTGACACGCTGATGCAAACCGTCGGCCGATAACTGGAACGAACCATGCGAGTTTCTACCGCCAACAGTTTCGACAACACGGTCAGCAGTCTGGCGCGGCGCCAGGCCGATTTGTCCGCGCAGCAAGAGCGGCTGTCCACCGGCAAGCGCGTGCTGCGCGCCAGCGACGACCCGGTGGCCGCCACGCTGGCCGAGGCGGCCCAAAACCGCCTGTCGCGCGTGCAGGGTGATCTGCGCTCGCTCGAGGCGTCCCGCGCCAGTCTGGCGCTGGCTGAAAGTGGCTTGGCCGAATCGGGCGAGCTCATTCAAAAAGCCCGCGACCTCATGATTTCTGCGGGCAACGCCACGTTTGGCCCCAGCGAACGCGAAGATGTCGCGCGCCAATTGTCTGGCCTGCGTGAACAAATGATCGCGGTAGCCAACCGCCAGGACAACGCCGGGCGCACCCTTTACGGCGGTCTGGGTGGCTCGTCGAGGCCGTTTATGGACGTGTATTCCCCCCTCCCTGCTGGTGTGCAGTTTTACGGCCAGCGCGGCCAGCAGGCGGCAGGCGACACCTCGCTGCCACAAACCTTGGATGGCGATGCGATCTGGATGCGCATTCCCGCGGTGGGCGGCGGGACAACCAATATTTTTCAGGTCCTGCAAAACACGGTGGATGCGCTGCGAGACACCACCCCCACGGCTGCCACCAACCTGTCCCTGGTGCTGGATCGCTCCATCACCGAACTCGACGCCGGGCAAGACCGGGTGCTGCTGGCGCGCGGCTACTCGGGCGAAATGCTTAACCGGGCTGACTCGCTTGAATCGCTGCTCGACACCCGGACCGTCGCCCACGAAAGAGAGAAATCCCGGCTCGAAGACCTGGACATGATCAAAGGCATCTCCGAATTCCAGAACCAGCAGGTGGGCCTGGAGGCCGCGCTGAAGTCGTATGCGCAGGTGCAGCGCCTGTCGCTGTTCGAATTTGTTCGCTAGGTCGCCGGCATGAACCACACCGTGCTCGACAGCGTGGCGCTGGGTTACCAGCCGGTCTGGGGCCGTGCGCGCCAGCTGGCCGCAGTGCGCTTGGCGGTGCAGGTGCTGCACCCGGAATCGGTGGATGCCGAGCACCTGTGGCGCGCGCTCGGCAACGACTGGCCGGTGGCTGCGCCCACCCTCATCATCGCCCCCAGCACACCCGAACTGCTCGACCAGGCGCTCCAAGGCCCGGCGCTGCGCAACAGCTGGCTGGAGGTGCCTCACGCCTGGTTCGAGGCGCCCGACACCCTGGCCCAGCTCGTGGTTGCCGTGGGGCGAGGCCACCAGCTGCTGCGCGCCGCCGATCTGGCCGCGGTGCGCAGCGAAGTCATCTCGCCGCTGGACGTGAGAAGCCTGCTGCAGCTCAACTCACCCTCTCGCGTGCGTTGCTCCCTGGGCAGCTCTACGCCGGCGTCGCCGACCACCCGCTCGCCAGCATCTGCCTCGATCAGGCCGCTGCCTGGGGCCTACTCGGCTGGCCCGACGAAGATGTGCTGCATGCCCACCGCGATCGCCTGCCGCAGTGCTCGGTGGGTGTGATCCAGCAGATCCTGACCGGGATGGAGGCCGAGTGTTCGCTCGAACAGCTGGAGCGGCTGGTGCGCCAGGATCCGGTGCTGGTGTACCGCTTGCTGGCCCTGGTGAACTCGTCCGCTTATGGCCTGCGGCACGAAATCCAGTCGTTGCGCCACGCGCTCATGATGCTGGGCTTCACCTCGCTGGCGCGCTGGCTGCGCGAGCAGCAGGCCACCGCCGACCTCAGCAGCGGCGAAGCCCAGGCCGAGGCCGACCTGCGCCCGGTGCGCTACGCCATGGTGATGCGTTCCCGCCTGGCGCAGCACCTGCTGGAGTCGGGCGCTGGCGACGATCTGCGCGCCGAGGTCTACCTCACGGCCCTGTTCGCCCAGCTCGACCGCCTGCTGCACAAACCGCTGAGCGGCCTGATCCAGAAACTGCCACTCTCCGGCCGGGTGTTCGACGCCGTGCTGCGCGCCGCCGGCCCCTACCATCCGCTGCTGATGGTGGCCCGCGTCAACACCCTGGCCGCCCTCTGCGAGCACCATGAAATCGGCCTGGAGCATGCCAACCGCAGCCTGCTGCGCATGCTCGCCACCAGCCGCGATTACGCGGGCGCCCCCGAGCCAGGCTGATCGACAGATGCGATGGGGCGCGCGCTACCATCGCGCCCATGCCAAACCCACCCCGTCACACCAGCGCCCTGGTTCTCTTCTCCGGTGGCCAGGATTCCACCACCTGCCTGGCCCAGGCGCTGGCCCGCTACCCCCGGGTGGAGACGCTGGGCTTCGACTACGGCCAGCGCCACCGCGTGGAACTGCAAGCGCGCACCGAGGTGCTGGCGCAGTTGCGCGAACGCTTCCCTGCCTGGCGCGAGCGGCTGGGCGTTGACCACCTGCTCGATCTCGCGGTGCTTGGCCAGGTGAGCGAGACCTCGCTCACCCGCGAGACCGCGTTTCAGATGGAGGCCAGCGGCCTGCCCAACACCTTTGTGCCCGGGCGCAACCTGCTGTTCCTCACCTTTGCCGCCGCGCTGGCCTATCGGCGTGGCATCGACGTGATCGTCACCGGCGTCTGCGAGACCGACTTTTCGGGCTACCCCGACTGCCGCGACGACACCATGAAAGCCCTGCAGATCGCGCTCTCGCTCGGCATGGACCACCGCTTCCTGATCGACACCCCGCTGATGTGGATCGACAAGGCCGCCACCTGGCAACTCGCCCACGACATCGGCGACGCCTCGGGCGTGGCGCAAGGCGGCCAGCAGCTGGTCGACCTGATCGTGGAGCAGACCCACACCTGCTACCTCGGCGACCGCACACACCGCCACGCCTGGGGTTACGGCTGCGGCGAGTGCCCAGCCTGTGCGCTGCGCGCCAGCGGTTGGGCGGGGTTCGCCGCCTCGCGCGCCGGTTTGCGGTGAATGCAGGCCCCCGCCGAGGCCGCTTCAGCCCGGCGCGATCTGCCAGCGGTGTGTGCCGCTGGCGCCCGATTCCAGCGCCCATTCGCGCCCGTGGAACCCAGCCACGGTGGATCGGTGCGCGATCGACACCATGGCTCCGTCGGACGCCTTCACCATCGCACTCAGTCGCCGGTAAAGCTCGGCCTCGGCCCGCTCGTCGAGCGCGCTGGTGGCCTCGTCCACAAACAGCCAGCGTGGTTGCTTCAGGAAGGCGCGCGCGATCGCCAGGCGCTGCTGTTCACCGCCCGAGAGCTTTTGGCCCCAGCTGTCTTGCTCGTCGAGCCGCCCGGCCAGATCGGGCAGCAGCGCATCGCGCAGCGCCTGCTGTAGCTCAGCATCGGGGTAGCGGTCGGCGGGTTCGGGATAGGCCAGGGCGGTGCGCAGGCTGTCGTTGGGGAAGTAGGGGCGCTGCGGCAGGAACATGACCCGAGCATCGAAGTCGGCTGGCAATCGCAGCCGCCCCTTGGCCCACGGCCAGATGCCCGCCAGCGCCCGGAACAGGGTGGACTTGCCGCTGCCCGATGGCCCTTTGAGCAGCAGCGAATCACCCGCCTGCAGCGAGAGGCTTGGCGCGCTGAGCAGCGCCGCGCCGCCCGGCAGTGCGAGTTGCAAATCGTCCACTGCGATCCGGTCGCTGCTGGCGGCATCGGACTCGCGCGCCAGGTCGGCGCTGTGCAGGGCGGCAAAACTTTCTTCAAAACTGGTGATGCGGTCGGTGGTGGCGCGCCAGGCGGCCAGGCTGTCGTAGTTGTCGACAAACCATGAGAGCGAGTCCTGCACCCGGCCGAAGGCAGACGAAATTTGCATCAGCTCGCCGAGCTGAATGGCGCCGCTGAAAAAGCGCGGCGCGGCCACGATGAACGGGAACACCACAGCCGCCTGACCAAAGCCCACGGTGAACCAGGTAAGCCGCTTCTGCGCGCGTATCAGCGCCAGGTAGTTGGCCAGCACCTCGCCAAAACGCCCACCCAGGCGCTGGCGCTCCACCGGCTCGCCGCGGTCCAGCGCGATCGACTCGCTGTACTCGCGCACCCGGATCAGGTGGTGCCGGTAGTCGGCCTCGAAGCGCTGCTGGCGAAAATTCAGGCCGATCAGCGGGCGGCCAATGTAGTGGGTGAGCACGCTGCCCACCACGCAATACACCACCGCCATCCAGACCATGAAGCCGGGGATGTTGTAGTCGGTGCCGTTGAAGCTGAAACCAAAGCTGCCAGAAAGCACCCACAGGATGCCGACAAAACTCACCAGTGTGACCACCGCATTGAGCAGCCCCATGGACAGGCTCACCGTGTAGCTGGTGAAGAGGTTCATGTCTTCGGCGATACGCTGATCGGGGTTGTCGGGCGGTGCGTCGCTGCCCTTGGCAAAGCGGGAAATCTCCAGCTGATAGAAGGCTTTGTTGGCCAGCCAGCGGTCCATGTAATGACCGGTCATCCAGCCGCGCCAGCGCATCTGCAGCAGCTGCGTGAGGTAGAAGCGGTAGACCGCGATGATGATGAAACCAAACGCCAGGTAGGTGAAGCGTCCCAGCTGGTGCCAGAAGGCCGGCTGGTCTTTGTTTTGCAGCGCGTCGTAGAAAAACCGGTTCCATTCGTTGATCTGCACCAGCATGTAAACCGCGCCCAGGTTGAGCAACACGATCGCCAGCAACAGCCCGCGGGCCTGCCAGCGCTGGTCCGAGGTCATGAAGTAGGGCGCGGCCAGGCGCCAGACTTTCTTCGAGAAAACCTTGAAGCTCTGGAGTTTGGACAGGGTCTGGGTCATCGGGTGGTGCTCGGGACGAAGGTGTGCAAGGGATATCTGCGGCAGAAGGGAAGTTCAACCCAAGATGCCGTGGAACCGGCTTTGCCGGGCCACCAGCATCGCCCCCTCGGGGGTGACGGCCCGCAGGGCCGGCGCGTGGGGTCATCGGTTCGATATACCGCTGGCCACGTGGCCGCTGGGCACATGCAGCGCGGCGTGTGCCACGTGGCCGGTCTGGTCGTCGAAGAAAAAGTCGGGTTCGAACTCGCGCAGGAACTCGCCCTTGGGCAGACCGCCGAGGAACATGGCCTCGTCGATCTCGATGTTCCAGTTCATCAGGGTGCGGATCGCGCGCTCGTGGGCGGGTGCGCTGCGCGCGGTGACCAGCGCGGTGCGGATGCGCATGCCGGGCGTGCCCTCCGCCTGCAGCCGGTGGAGCGCTTCCAGCAGCGGCTTGAACGGGCCGCCGGGCAAGGGCAGCGCGGCCTTGCTGGCTTCGTGGGCCTGGAAGGCGGGCAGCCCCTGGGCCTGAAACACCTGTTCTGCTTCATCTGAAAACAGCACGGCGTCGCCGTCAAACGCAATCCTCACCTCGTGCGGGTAGCTGTTCAATGAACGGGCCGAGTGCGTCGCCACGGTGGCGGCGGGAAAGCCCATGTTCAGCGCCGCCTTCACGTCTTGCGAGTTCGCGGAGAGAAACAGGTTGGCGCGCAGCGGGGCCAGGTAGCGGTAGGGGTCCCGGCCGCGGGTGAACACGCCCCGCTCCACCGTCAGCTCGTGCGACTGAACGGCCCGGAAAGCGCGCAGGCCAGACACCGGGTCGTTTCGCGACAGCATCACCACCTCCACCCGCTTGGCATCGCTGCTGTTGAAAGCCAGCAGCTTCTTCACCAGCGAAAACGCCACCCCCGGCTTGGCCGGTTGGTCCAGCCGCTCGAGCTGCAGCCTCATGTAGGCCCGGTCGTCACCGGTCTCGAACACCTGGTTCTCCTCTTCAAAGTCGAACAAGGC
>JAIFNE010000207.1 GCA_020047875.1 Hydrogenophaga sp. | reverse complement strand
GCCGAGCACCCGAGCGCGCTGGTGCGCGAGCACGTGGTCTGGGCGCTGGCGCAGTCGCCTGTGTTGGGGCCGGTATCGGGGTAGCGCTGGCGCTGGCTGCGCGTGGCGGCGCGGCCTATCATCCCGCCATGGATCCTGTTTCCTCTGCAACCATTGCGCTTGGCCAGCGGGTGCGCGCCAGCTGGTTGGCCTGGTGGCAGGTGTTGCTGCTGGCGGCGCAGATCATGGTGTTGGCGTTCCTGCCGTCGAGCTACCGCAAGGGGCGCCAGCGCCAAGAGGTGTTGCGCTGTCTCTACACGGCCACCGCGCCGCTGCTCACCTGGTTTCTCGTGCTCTCGGCCCTGATCAGCGTGGTGCTGATCCGCATCGTGGTGGCCACGGCCTACAGCTACGGTCTGTCGCAGTACGCGCTGGAGGTGCTGGTGCGCACCCTGGTGCTCGAACTCATTCCGCTGTACGCGGCCATGTTCGTGGCGGTGCGCTACGCCATGCCCGGCGCCCAGCGCATCCGCACGCTGCTGGCCGAGCAGCAGCGCCAGGGCATCGAGCACACCGACCCGCTGCTGCTGCGCACCGAGCTGCTGCCGCGCGCGCTGGCCTCGGTTTTTTCCGTGCTGCTGCTCGCGGCCATGAGTTGCCTGATGGCGCTGGTGCTCACCTACCTCACCGTCTACGGCTTTTCGCCCTGGGGCCTGCCGGCCTACACGCGCGGCGTGGGCGGCGTGTTCACCCCGGCGGTGACGCTCATCTTTTGCCTCAAGACGCTGTTTTTCAGCCTGGCGGTGGCGGTGGTGCCGCTGGCGGCGGCGGCCCAGCGCGACGACCAGGGGCGCTACTCCCGCCGCAGCGACATCAGCGAATTCGCCCGCCTGTTTTCGGTGGTGCTGCTGATCGAGGTGATCTCGCTGATGGGCAACTACTATTGATCCGCTCATGAACCCGACGCCGCACCAAGACACCTCTCCGATCCCCGACGAGCTGCCGCCAGTGAAAAACCTGGAGGTGAAGGCGGCGCTGTTGCTGGTGTTGTTGCTGGCGCTGGTGGTGGGGTCGGCACTCTATGTTTTGTACGCCCGCGGCGCGTTCGAACGCACCCAGCGCCTGGTGCTCATTGCCGACGATTCCGAGGGTGCCGTGGTCGGCATGGACATGACGTTTGCCGGCTTCGCCATTGGCCGCGTGGCGCGCATTGAGCTGGGCGCCGACGGCAATGCGCGCATCCTGATCGATGTGCCCGAAAAAGACGCGCGCTGGCTGCGCACCTCCAGCATCTTCACCATGGAGCGCAGCCTGGTGGGCAGCACCCGCATTCGGGCCTACAGCGGCCTGCTCGACGACCCGCCGCTGCCCGATGGCGCCGAGCGGCAGGTGCTGCGCGGCGACGCCGCGGCCGAAATTCCCCGGCTCACCGCGGCCATCCGCAGCCTGCTGGACAACCTGAACGATCTCACCAAGGCCGGCGCGCCGCTGTCGCAAAGCCTGGCCAATGTGCAGACCGCCACCGAAAAGCTCAATGGCCCGCAGGGTGCGATGGGTCTGCTGTTTGGCAACGAGGCCGATGCGGGCAAGGTGGTGACGGCGGTGGAGCGCGCCAACGCGCTGCTGGCCCGCGCCGACGCGCTCACCGCCCGGCTCGACGCCCTGGTGGCCAACGCCGACCGCCAGGTGTTCGGCACCGGTGCCGCGCCCGGGCAGGGCGCGCTGGTGAGCGATGTGCGGGCCACGGTGCAGCAGCTCAATGGCCTGCTCGGCGAAGCGCGTGGCAGCCTGCAACGGGTGGACGCGGTACTGGTCGACGCGCAAGCCATTGCCAGCAACACCCGCGAGGCCACGGTGGACCTGCCCGCACTGCGCGCCGAGGTTGAAGCCAGCCTGCGCAAGGTGGACAGCCTGGTGAACGAGATCAACCGCAAATGGCCGTTTGCGCGCGAAACGGAGATCAAGCTGCCGTGACGATGAACACCCCTGCGCCGACTTCGTCGTCACCCCCTCAAGGGGGCGATGCCTGCGGCCCGGCAAAGCCGGTTCCACGGCATCCTGGGCCGGCTTCCCCTCGGGCGCGGCCGGTTTGGTCGGCAACTGGTGCCCGTTTTTTGATGGCGCTGGGGCTGGTGTCTGTCGCCGCCTGCTCCAGCACACCACCACCGCCCGACTGGCAAATGAACGCCAAGGGCAGCGCGGAGCGCGCGGCCGATGCCTGGCTCCGGGGCGACAGCAAGATCGAGGCAGTGGAGTTCGCCCGGGCGCGCGCGGAGGTGGCTCGAACTGGCCGCCCCGAATTGGTGGCGCGGGTCGAGCTGCTGCGCTGCGCCACGCGGGTCGCCGCGCTGGACTTTGCGCCCTGCACCGGTTTCGAGGCGCTGGCGCCCGACGCAGCCCCTGCCGAGCAGGCCTACGCGCGCTACCTCGCGGGCACCGCACAAGTCGCCGATGCCACGGGTTTGCCCGAGGCGCATCGCGCGTTGGCCAGAGGCTCTGCCGCGCCCGATGCCGCGCTTGCCGCCATCGACGATCCCCTGTCGCGGCTGGTTGCCGCCGGTGTGCTGCTGCGCCGAAATCTGGCCACGCCCGGTGTGGTGGGAGCGGCTGTGGATGCCGCCTCGGCCCAAGGCTGGCGGCGCCCGCTGCTGGCCTGGCTGGGTGTGCAGCAGCAGCGCGCCCAGGCGGCCGGTGCCACGCAGGAAGCGGCCCGCATTCAGCGGCGGATCGACCTGGTGCTGCAGGACGACCGGCGTTGATCCAACGTCTGCGCGGGCTGTTCCCTAAAACCCGGCGCGCTGGCCAAGCACCCCCAGCGAAAACGGCAGGCTCACCATGCCCAGCAGCGTGGAGAGCGTGACCAACCCCGCCACATACGACCCGTTGTAGCCCATGCGTGCTGCCAGCACATAGCAGCTCGACGCGGTGGGCACGGCCGAGAACATGAGCAACACGGTGGTCTGAATGGCGTCCAGGCCGAACAGCCGTGCGATGCCCCAGGCCATGAGCGGCATGCCCAGGTGTTTGACCGCCAACACCGAAACACCCAGGCTCTTGGCCAGCTGCAGGCTGCCCAGCTGCATGCCGGCGCCGGCGGCCATCAGGCCCAGTGGCAGCGACGACTGGCCGATCCGGCTGACCGTGGGTTCAAGCCATGCGGGCACAGCAAAACCCAGCAGATTGGCCAGCAACCCACTCACGGTGGCCAGTATCAGCGGGTTGCGCACCAGCTCGCGCAAAAAACGCTTGCCTGCATGGCGCGCCATGGGCCAGACGGCGGCCATGTTGAACAGCGGCACGCACACGCCCATGATCACCGCGATCAACTGCAGACCCTGGGGGCCAGCCACCTTGCTCGCCAGTGCCAGCGCGATGAAAGAGTTGAAACGGAAACCCACCTGCGCGCTGGCGGCGTGGAGTCGAACGTCCAGCCGCCGGCCCAGCCACGGCCAGTGAGGCAGCGAATAGGTCAGGGCAATACCACCCAGGCCGAGCGTTAACCCTGCTGCGATGAGGCTGGAGGTGGCCCCCAGGTCCAGCGGGCTTTTCACGATGGAGTGAAACAGCAGGACCGGGAAAAGAAAGTAGTAAACCAGACTCTCGATCGGCTCCCAGACCTTGCGGTCCAGCGCGGTGAAGCGGCACAGCAGGTAGCCAATAAGAATGAGTGAGAAGTCAGGGAAGAGCAGTTGCGCGTAGTTCACCCGGACGAGGATAGCGTCCGTCGACGCTCTGGTCTGTGGGTTTGTACTTATTCTGGCCCGAAGAGGTATCAACCGCTCGCCCTGAGCCGGTCGTTGGGCTTCGACAGGCTCGGCCCGAACGGAAACGTGGACTTCACCGGACCGGATCGATATGTAGTGTCCCCATGGCCACCGCGCTCGCCTAGCGTCGCAGAATGGCCGTGGGCCTGCCCGGTGGATGTACCATGCCGACTCCGTTGTTTTTGTATCTTTAACCTCCTAAAGGGTGTTGCCATGGTTTCACGTCGTCAGTTGTTTGCCTGTGGTCTGGTCACCGCCTCGGTGCTCGCTTCCTCTGGTGTCTGGGCGCAGGCCTATCCGAACAAGGTGATCCGCCTGCAGGTGCCGTTTGCGCCTGGTGGTACGACGGACATCGTTGCCCGTGTCATGTCTGAGCCGCTGGGCAAGGCGCTGGGCCAAAGCGTGATTGTGGAAAACAGGGCGGGCGGCGGCGGTGTGGTGGGTGCCTCCGAACTGGCGCGTGCCGCGCCCGACGGTTACATCCTGGGCATGGCCACCGTCTCCACCACGGCGGCCAATCCCGCGATCAATCCGAAGATTCCGTACGACACGCTGAACGATTTCACGCCCATCACCAACATTGCGGCCACACCCAATGTGATCGCGGTGCACCCCAGCTTCCCGGCCAAAGACTACAAAGGTTTCCTGGCTGAGCTCAAGAAGAACCCCGGCAAATACAGCTATGCCAGCTCGGGCACGGGCGGCATCGGGCACCTGCAGACCGAGCTGTTCAAAAGCCTCACCGGTACCTTCATCACCCACATTCCCTACCGGGGTGCCGGCCCTGCCCTGAACGACACCATTGGCGGGCAGGTCATGGTGATTTTTGACAACCTGCCTTCGGCACTGCCGCACATCAGGGCCGGGCGCCTGGTGCCCATTGTGGTGGCCGCGCCGCAGCGTCTGTCGGTCTTGCCCGACGTGCCCACGTTCAAAGAGGTGGGCCTGGAGCCGGTCAACCGGATGGCCTTCTATGGCTTGATCGGGCCCAAAGGCCTGCCCAAGGACGTGGTGAACAAGGTTTACAACGCCACCCGGACAGCCTTGAACGACCCGGCGGTGAGAAAGCGCATTGAAGACACCGGCTCGCTGATCGTGGCCAACACGCCCGAGCAATTCACCGCCCAGATCAAGGCCGAATTCGAGGTCTACAAAGGCGTTGTCGCCAAGCAGAAGCTGACACTCAACTGATGAACGCCGCCCTGGCATCGGCCAGCGAGGCCAGTGCCGGGGCCTTCATCGACGCGCTCTGGCTCGAAGAGGGCCTGGCGCGCAACACACTGGAGGCCTACCGGGGCGACCTCACGCTGTTTGGCCAATGGCTAAGCGGGCGCGGCATGGCACTGGTGCACGCGGCTGAGGGCGACATCAGCGCTTATTTCGCCGAGCGCCACGCCCTGACCCGCGCCACCACCGCCAACCGCCGCCTGACTGTATTCAAACGGTTTTTCCGCTGGGCCTTGCGCGAGGGCCTGGTGCGTGCCGACCCCACGCTGCGCCTGATCGCGGCCCGCCAGCCGCTGCGCGTGCCCAAAACGCTGAGCGAGGCGCAGGTGGAGGCGCTGCTCGCCGCGCCCGACACCGCCACCCCGCTGGGCCAGCGCGACCGCGCCATGCTGGAGCTGATGTACGCCAGCGGCCTGCGGGTGAGCGAGCTGGTGACGCTCAAAACCTTCTCTGTGGCGCACAACGAGCAGGTGCTGCGCATCACCGGCAAGGGCAACAAGGAGCGGCTGGTGCCTTTTGGCGATGTGGCTGGGCAGTGGCTGCGGGTGTGGCTTGCCGAGGGCCGGCGCGAGTTGCTGGCCGGCCAGCAGAGCGAAGACCTGTTCATCACCTCGCGCGGCACCCGGGCCGGCGAAGCCATGAGCCGCATGATGTTCTGGAACCTGGTGAAGAAATACGCGCAGCAGGCCGGCATTCATGTGCCGCTCTCGCCCCACACCCTGCGCCATGCCTTCGCCACCCATTTGCTCAACCACGGCATGCCGACATTTCCACCACCACCATCTACACCCATGTGGCGCGCGAGCGGCTCAAAAGCATCGTGGCGCAACACCACCCGCGGGGGTGAGGCGGCGCGCCGCCGCGCCGATAATGTGTTGATCCGCCCGCCCCGGGCCAGGGAAGTCACCAGCGCCATGCCAGAAATCGTCTTCAAAGGCAAAGAGTACGTTTACAACCACCACCTCACGGTGCCGTACCGCCCGCTGCAACCGCAGGCCGACAAAGGCGTGGGCGCGCCCGACCTGAGCGGCAACCTGGTGATTCATGGCGACAACCTGCACGCCCTCAAGAGCCTGCTGCCACGCTGCGCGGGCGCGGTGGATCTGATTTTTATTGACCCACCCTACAACACCGGCAACGAAGGCTGGTGCTACAGCGACGGGGTGAACTCACCCATCATGAAAGAGTGGCTCAGCACCAACCCGGTGGACGGGGAAGACATGCTGCGCCACGACAAGTGGCTCTGCATGATGTGGCCGCGCCTGGTGCTGCTGCGCGAGCTGCTGAGCGAGACGGGCTCGATCTGGATCACGCTGGACGACAACGAGGTGCACCGGGCGCGCATGGTGTTGGATGAGATTTTTGG
>JAIFNE010000060.1 GCA_020047875.1 Hydrogenophaga sp. | reverse complement strand
GCCCGCCACGGGCTGATCGATCTGGACATTCAGGCCAAAGGCGATTTGCATATTGACGGCCACCACACAGTGGAAGATGTGGGCATCACGCTGGGCCAGGCGTTTGCTCAAGCCGTGGGCGACAAAAGAGGCCTGCGCCGTTACGGCCATGCCTATGTGCCGCTGGATGAAGCGCTGTCGCGGGTGGTGGTCGATTTTTCGGGTCGCCCGGGGCTGCACATGCGGGTGCCGTTCAAAAGCGGCATGGTGGGCGCCTTCGACACCCAACTGGCGTTCGAGTTCTTTCAGGGTTTCGTGAACCACGCCAATGTGACCCTGCACATCGACAACCTGCACGGTGAAAACGCCCACCACCAGGCAGAGACGGTGTTCAAGGCATTTGCCCGGGCGGTTCGCATGGCGCTGGAGCGCGACCCGCGCATGGGTGACACCATTCCCTCCACCAAAGGTTCTTTGTAACCCCTGCCGTTTCATGACACGAAAGACAGTGGCCGTGGTTGACTACGGCAGCGGCAATCTGCGTTCGGTATCGCAGGCCGTGGCCCACGTGGCTGACGGCAGCGGCGTGGAGGTGGTGGTCACCGCCGACCCCCAGACGGTGCTTGATGCCGAGCGCGTGGTGCTGCCCGGTCAGGGCCACATGGGCGATTGCACGCGCGGTCTCGCCAGCTCTGGGTTGCTCGGCGCCGTGCTGCATGCCGCTGCCCACAAGCCGCTGTTCGGCGTGTGCGTTGGCATGCAGATGCTGCTGGACCGCAGCGAGGAGGGCGATACCGCAGGCCTGGGGCTGATCGCCGGCCAGGTGCTGCGCTTCCAGCTGGAAGGCCGGCTGCAGCCCGATGGCAGCCGGTTCAAGGTGCCTCAGATGGGCTGGAACCGGGTGTTTCACGATCTCGGCCGCGGCCCCGCGCATGCGCTGTGGAACGGCATCGACGACGGCGCCTACTTTTATTTCGTGCACAGTTACTACGCTCGGCCACGGGACCCATTGCACAGCGTGGGCGAGGCCGACTACGGTGGCCGTTTTGCCGCCGCGGTGGCGCGCGATAACATTTTTGCCACCCAGTTTCACCCCGAAAAAAGCGCAGACCAGGGCCTGGCGCTTTACCGCAATTTTTTGTCCTGGCAACCTTAAGCCCCTCAGACCATCATGCTGCTGATTCCTGCCATTGACCTCAAAGACGGCCAGTGTGTGCGCCTCAAACAGGGCGACATGGACCAATCGACCGTGTTCGGCGAAGACCCGGCGGCGATGGCGCGCAACTGGGTCAACAAGGGCGCGCGTCGCGTGCACCTGGTGGACCTGAACGGCGCCTTCGCGGGCAAGCCCAAGAACGAGCAGGCGATCCGGGCCATCCTGAAAGAGGTGGGCTCTGAGGTGGATGTGCAGCTCGGCGGCGGCATTCGCGATCTCGACACCATCGAGCGCTACCTCGATGCCGGTCTGCGCTACGTGATCATTGGTACCGCCGCGGTGAAGAATCCGGGATTCCTGCAGGATGCCTGCACCGCCTTCGGCGGCCACATCATCGTGGGTCTGGACGCCAAGGACGGCAAAGTGGCCACCGACGGCTGGAGCAAGCTCACCGGCCACGAGGTGGTCGACCTGGGCAAGAAGTTTCAGGACTACGGCGTCGAGGGCATCATCTACACCGACATCGGGCGCGACGGCATGCTCAGCGGCGTCAACATCGAAGCCACCGTGAAACTTGCGCAGGCGCTGTCCATCCCGGTGATCGCCTCTGGCGGCTTGTCGAACCTCGAGGACATTCGTCAGCTGTGCGCGGTGCAAGAGGAGGGCGTTGAGGGCGTGATCTGCGGTCGGTCCATCTACAGCGGCGATCTCGACTTTGAAGCCGCGCAGCAATTGGCCGACGACCTGAACGGGTAGCACTCCCGCCACTGCACCACCCAAGGGGCAAAGATTGCCGGCGCTCTGGGAACACCCTTCGCCCGCGCCCGCGGACCTGATCTCAGCATCTTTTCGTTCTTAGGACTCCCTCTTGCTCGCCAAACGCATCATCCCTTGCCTGGACGTGACCGGCGGCCGGGTCGTCAAAGGTGTGAATTTCGTTGAACTGCGCGATGCAGGCGATCCGGTGGAGATAGCTGCGCGTTACAACGAGCAGGGGGCCGACGAGCTCACCTTCCTCGACATCACCGCCACCAGCGACGGGCGCGACCTGATCCTGCACATCATCGAAGCCGTGGCCAGCCAAGTGTTCATTCCGCTCACGGTGGGCGGCGGCGTGCGAACGGTCGACGACGTACGCCGCCTGCTCAATGCGGGCGCCGACAAGACCAGCTTCAACTCGGCCGCCATCGCCAACCCTCAGGTGATCCGCGATGCGTCCGACAAGTACGGCGCGCAGTGCATCGTGGTGGCCATCGACGCCAAGCGCCGCTTCGGTGACGACATGCTCGAGCGCGGCGAGGGCTGGGATGTGTACAGCCACGGCGGGCGCAAGAACACCGGACTGGACGCGGTGGCCTGGGCCCGTCAGATGGCAGAGTTTGGCGCGGGCGAAATCCTGCTGACCAGCATGGACCGCGATGGCACCAAGTCGGGCTTCGACCTGGAGCTCACCCGCACCGTGGCCGATGCGGTGAATGTCCCGGTGATCGCCTCAGGCGGCGTGGGCACGCTGGACCACCTGGCCGATGGCGTGCAGCAAGGCCACGCCGACGCGGTGCTGGCCGCGAGCATCTTCCACTATGGCGAATTCACCATCGGCCAAGCCAAGGCGCGAATGGCCGAGCGCGGCATTGCCGTGCGGCGGTAGCTCACCGCAAGAACTCCATGGCGCGGCCTGCACCTGCCGCGCGAACTGACCTTCCAGCTCGCTTGCACTGGCCTCAGTCTGCTGCTGACTGGCGCGCATGGTAGATTCCTCCGCATGAATTGGCTTGATGCGGTGAAGTGGGATGCGAAAGGTCTGGTGCCCGTGATCGCGCAGGAAGCGGCCACGGGCGACGTGCTGATGTTCGCCTGGATGAACCGCGAGGCGCTGGCCGCCACTGCCGAGTTGGGGCGCGCCGTCTATTTCAGCCGATCGCGAGGCAAACTCTGGTTCAAGGGTGAAGAGTCTGGGCATGTTCAGACCGTGCATGAGATTCGCCTCGATTGCGACAACGACGTGGTACTGCTCAAGGTCACCCAGCTGGGTCACGAGCCGGGCATCGCTTGCCACACCGGGCGCCACAGCTGCTTTTTCAAACGCCACGAAAACGGCGAGTGGCATGCCGTTGAACCGGTACTCAAAGACCCCGAAGCTATCTACAAATGAGCCCAACCGTGCCCCACCCAGACCCGCTGGCTCGTCTGGCCGCTGTGATTGAGAGTCGCAAACCGGCCCATGGCGGCGACCCTGAAAAGAGCTATGTGGCCCGGTTGTTTCACAAGGGGCCAGATGCCTTCCTGAAAAAAATCGGGGAGGAGGCGACCGAGGTGGTGCTCGCGGCGAAGGACTGCGACCACGGTGCAGACCCACAGAAGCTGGTCAACGAAATGGCCGATCTCTGGTTTCACTGCCTGATTGCCCTGGCGCACCACGGCAAGACGCCAGCCGATGTGGTGACCGAGCTGGAGCGCCGCGAGGGGCTGAGTGGTTTGGAAGAAAAGGCGCTGCGTAAGGCCTTGGCGCGCGAAAGCGGCGAGTGAGCTGGCGAATCAACCCGGGGAGAGCGCAGTGAACGACAACATGAATGTGTCCTCGATCGATGATGAGCGCGCGCAGTCGCTCAAGACGGTCGGCTGGATCAGCTACCTGCTTCACCTGGTGGTCGCGGTGGCGGCGGTGGTGCCGGGTGCGCAGGCGGGAGCGGGTCTTCTGATCGTGGCGCTTATCATCGATCTGGTGAAAAAGTCCGACGCGCAGGGTACCTGGCAGGCCAGCCATTTTTCCTGGCGCATCCGCACGGTCATCTGGGCCGGGCTGCTGTATGTCATCACCATCCCGCTGTGGCTGTTGTTGCTGCTGCCAGGCATGCTGGCCTGGGCCCTGATTTCCATCTGGTTTCTCTACCGAATTGTCAAAGGCATGGTGCGGATGAACGCCGGTCAGGCCCTGCCCGGTTGAACGTGATCAAACTTGTTAACCGCTGATTTCTCATGAGTGCTCACGATCCGAACTGTATTTTCTGCAAGATCATTGCCGGCGCGATCCCGTCGCGCAAGGTGTACGAAGACGATGAGTTGTTTGCTTTTCATGACATCCATCCCTGGGCACCGGTGCACTTTCTCCTTGTCCCCAAGCGGCACGTGGTTTCCATGGCGCACCTCTCGGCCGATGACGCGGGATGGATGGGGCGCCTGATGCTGCTTGCACCCCGTCTGGCGCTGGAGCAGGGATGCAATCCTTACCCTGATGGCGGGTTCCGCATGGTGTGCAACACCGGCGCCGAGGGCGGGCAGGAGGTACAACATCTGCATTGGCACGTGATGGGCGGCCCCAGGCCGTGGTTGCGCGGTTGACCTGGCTTCGTCGGGTGCCGGCAGGTGCTGCCGTGATTGCCCTGCACCGGCAGCGGTGAACGCTGGTGGCGGCTTAGAATCTGATTTTTGGTGGCATGCGCCATCCTTCCTCTCTGGAGAACATCATGGGTTCGTTTTCTATCTGGCACTGGCTTATCGTGCTGTTGATCGTGGTGATGGTGTTTGGCACCAAGAAGCTGAAAAACATTGGCTCGGACCTCGGCGGCGCGGTCAAGGGTTTCAAGGACGGCATCAAGGATGGCGGTCAAGACGCCGCCGGCACAGCCACGCCCCCGGCTGGCCAGGTCACGCAGGACACGCGGACCGACAAGAGCGCCATTGACGTCGAAGCCAAGCAGAAAAGCTGAACGCTTCGAGGACGGGCTGCGCCTCGGGTCCCGCCGTGTGCGCCTGTCGGTATGTTTCGCCTCACCTCAGGATCTCTGACACATGATTGACTTGGGCATCTCCAAGATCGCCCTTATTGGGGCTGTGGCGCTGATCGTGATCGGCCCGGAGAAGCTGCCGCGTGTGGCGCGCACCGTGGGCGCTTTGCTGGGCAAGGCCCAGCGCTACGTGTCGGACGTCAAGGCCGAGGTGAGTCGTTCGATGGAGCTTGAAGAGCTCAAAAAAATGAAAGAGTCGATGGAATCGGCCGCACGCGATGTTGAAGGCTCGGTGAACAGTGCCACCAGCGATTTCGAAAAGTCCTGGTCTGATGTCACCGCGGAACTGCAGGGTCTCGAAGACGGCAGCGCCGCCATGCAGAGCATTGGGTCAAGTGTCACGCCGACTTACAAACACCCCAAGAAAAACTGGCGTATCAAGCAAAAGGCCATGCCGCAGTGGTTCAAGGCCCGCGCCGGCGTGCGCACCCGAACGCAGTCGGGGGCAGCCCGGGTGGCGCGCTTTCGGCCTCGCTCTCCCAACGCGCCCCGCTGATGTCTGATTCCCCAAAATCTCCCGACGAACTCGCTGGTAGCGAGCAACCGTTTGTGCAGCACCTGATGGAGCTGCGCAACCGGTTGATTTATGCCATGGTTGGGCTTCTGGTCTGCATGGCAGCGCTGGCCTTCTGGCCCGGCCCCAGTGGCCTGATTGATCTGATTGCAGTGCCGATCCGTGCTCACATGCCGGCCGACGCGAAGCTGATCGCGGTCGACGTTTTTTCGCCGTTCTTCGTGCCCATCAAGGTGCTGGCCATGGCCGCGCTGCTGCTCTCGCTGCCGTGGTGGATGTATCAAATTTGGGCGTTTGTTGCGCCGGGTCTGTACAGCCACGAGAAGCGGTTTGCCATTCCCCTGATCGTCCTGGGCAGTCTGCTGGCCTATGTGGGCATTGCCTTCGTGCAGCTTTTTGTCCTCGACAAGATGTTCGGCTTCATCCAGCAGTTCACGCCCGCCAGCGTGGCCGCAACGCCTGACATTGCCTCGTACGTTGAAGCGATTTTGTCTTTGTATTTGGCGTTTGGCCTGGCGTTCCAGGTGCC
>JAIFNE010000210.1 GCA_020047875.1 Hydrogenophaga sp. | reverse complement strand
TCGGCGCTCACCAGATCGGCCTGGGCCAGCTCCTTGAGGTGAAACGACAGTGCGCTGGGTGAAATACCGAGCTGCTCGGCCATGGCGCCTGGCGTCAGCCCTGCCTGGCCAGCGACCACCAGGGCGCGGAAGGCGCGCAGCCGCTGCACCTGGGCCAGCGCCGCGAGCGCCTGAACCGTCTGCTTTTCGTCGGAAGGGGTGATTTCCATATTTCAATGATAATTGAAATGAAATCTTCGGCGTCTGACCCACGCGGTGACCTACGCCACCACGCCGCCGCAGACCGGGAGGCGCAGTTCAGCCGGTGGCGGGTGAGCGGAGGAGGGCGTGCCCCCTGGAAACCTCAATACAGCTCGGGCACCACCATGGACGCCGGCACGGGCTGGCGCAGATAGTCCGGGTTGCGCACCCGCGCCGGGAGAACCACCTCTTGCCGCTGAATTTCGCGGTAGTCGAACTGGCCGAGCAGGTGGGCGATGCAGTTGAGCCGCGCCTTTTTCTTGTCCACCGCCTGCACCACCCACCAGGGCGCCTCGGGAATGTGGGTGCGCTCCAGCATGGTTTCCTTGGCGCGCGTGTAGTCCTCCCAGCGGCGACGGCTCTCCAGGTCCATGGGGCTGAGCTTCCACTGCTTGAGCGGGTCGTGGATGCGGCCCAAAAAGCGCAGGTGCTGCTCGTCGTCGGTGATGGAAAACCAGTACTTGATCAGCCGGATGCCGCTGCGCACCAGCATGCGTTCGAACTCAGGCACCGAGCGGAAGAATTCCTCGTACTCGTCGTCGGAGCAAAAACCCATGACCCGCTCGACGCCGGCGCGGTTGTACCAGCTGCGGTCGAACAGCACCATCTCGCCGGCCGCAGGCAGCTGCGAGGCGTAGCGCTGGAAGTACCACTGGGTGCGCTCGCGGTCATTGGGCGCGGGCAGTGCAACCACCCGGCAGATTCGCGGATTCAGCCGCTGGGTGATGCGCTTGATCACGCCGCCTTTGCCCGCGGCGTCACGGCCCTCAAACAGGATCACCACCTTTTGCTTTTCGTGCGCCACCCAGTCCTGCAGCTTGACCAGCTCGCCCTGCAGGCGGAACAACTCGCGGAAATAGGTCAGGCGGGCCTGTTTCTCGGCTGATGTGTGCGTCAGGCCCAGCCCATCAAGCTGATCCGAGGGGTCGCGGTCCTCGATCTCCAGTTCCAGCTCTTCGTCGTAGCTGTCGAGCAGATCGCGTTCGATGCGCTTCATCAGGTCTTCGTGGCTTTGGTTCATGGTGCTGAGGTGAGCAAGGGCGGGGGATCAGGTTAGGTGCGCTGTGTGACGAATTCGTGTCAATCCGGGGCCGCGACAGGCTGAGGGCACGTCGCCAAAACGTCATGTGACTGCCATCGCTTCGTCACGTCAGGTTTTCACACTACCCGAAACTCATCAACGCCGCAAAGAGGAGTCTCGTTGTGACCCAAGTGCCCCATTCCATCGCCACCTTGTCGTCGTTCGGCTTGCCCGGGGCGCCGTACATCCCAGGTGCTGTTGCCCAACCGGCGCAGCGGGTTGCTCCGCAGGTGCAGCCCGAAGCCGGCCAGGGCATCACGGTGGGCTGGGCGCGCCACCTCGACGAGGTGCGCGAAGCGCAGCGCCTGAGGCATGCAGTCTTCGCCGGGGAAATGGGTGCCACCTTGCCCAATACCCTGCCAGGTCACGATGTGGACCTGTTCGACGACTTCTGCGAGCACCTGCTGGTGCGCGAGATGGCCACCGGCGAAGTGATTGGCACCTACCGCGTGCTCACGCCCGCCCAGGCCAAGCGGGTGGGCAGCACCTACAGCGACACCGAGTTCGACCTCACCCGTCTGCGCCAGGTGCGCGAGCGCATGGTGGAGCTGGGCCGCAGCTGCGTGCACCGCGACCACCGCCAGGGCGGGGTCATCATGGCGCTCTGGGGTGCCCTGGGCGAATTCATGGTGCGCAACCAGCTCGACACCATGATCGGCTGCGCCAGCATCCCGATGAGCACGCCGCACGTGGCGGGCGCCGGCCACGCCGCGGCCAGCATCTGGCGTCAGGTCAAACACAAGCACCTCGCATCGATCGAGTTCCATGTGCGCCCGCGTCTGCCGCTGCCACTGGAGCGGCTCGACGACTCGTTGGACGTGGACCCGCCGGCGCTGATCAAGGCCTACCTGCGGCTCGGCGCCAAGGTGCTCGGCCCACCGGCCTGGGACCCAGACTTCAACGCTGCCGATCTGCCACTCATGATTCGCCTGGCCGATCTGCCGGCCCGCTACCGCAAGCACTTCCTGGGGATGTGACACCCAGCCGCGGGTCTGCGGTGGCCGCTCTTCCGGCGCAAAAGAAGGCCGCGGGGTCACACGACCGCTGCCAAGTGGTTCGATAATGCCGGGATCGCACCGAACGGTTCATGAGTGAGAGAGTCCGTTGCCGGTTGCGCAACCCGACGGTCACCATGAGCGATATCGCCCCGAACAGCCCACCCACTTCTCGTCTGGTGTTCCTTGACCGGGACCGCAGCATCCTCGCTTTCAATGCGAGGGTAATGGACTTGGCGCGCCGCCCCGACGTGCCGCTGCTCGAACGCTTGCGTTACCTGGGCATCGTTTCCAGCAACCTCGACGAGTTCTTCGAGGTTCGCATGGCGCCGCAGCTCACCGCCCACAAAACCAACGAGCAGCGCGGCCTCTACACCGCGCAGGGCTACACCGCGCTCTCGGCCGAGGTGCATGAGCTGGTGCGGCAGCAGTACGCGATCTACAACGACGAATTGCTGCCGCTGCTGGAGAAAAAAGGCATCTCAAGGAGTTCTTCCACCGCGAGGTGCAGCCACTGTTGATGCCAGTGGGCCTGGACCCGTCGCACCCGTTTCCCCAGGTCGCGAACAAGTCACTTAACTTCATCGTGCGGCTCACCGGCAAAGACGCATTCGGTCGCGAGAACGAAATTGCCATCGTCAAGGTGCCGCGCATCCTGCCGCGGTTTTTGCGGGTGCCGCAGATCAAGGGCTCCAAGCAGACCCACTTTGTTTCCATCTCCAGCCTGATCCGCTCGCATCTGGCGGATCTGTTCCCCGGCCGCCAGGTCACCGAGTTTTCGCAATTTCGCGTCACCCGGCATTCCGACCTGGCCGTGGACGAAGAAGACGTGAAGAACCTGCGCACCGCTTTGCGCCAGGGCCTGCAGCAGCGCCACTTTGGCGAGGCATTGCGGCTGGAGGTGTCGGCAGGTTGCTCGGAGCATTTGTCGAATTTCCTGCTCGCCCAGTTCGAGCTGCCTGCTGAGGCGTTGTACCGCGTGCCTGGGCCGGTGAACCTGGTGCGCCTGAACCAGCTGATCGACCAGGTGGACGCGCCCGCGCTGCGCTTCGATCGCTACCAGGCGGGCTGGCCGGCGCAGCTCACGCCGGGCCAGTCGTTCTTTGATCGCTTGCGCCAGGGAGACGTGCTGATTCACCAGCCGTTTGAGAGTTTTGACGCGGTGCTGGCTTTGCTGCGCGAGGCGGTGGCAGATCCCGATGTGCTGGCGATCAAGCAGACGATTTACCGCGCCGGGGCCAAGTCTGAACTCATGGAGTTGCTGCGTGAGGCGGTCCGCCGCGGCAAGGAAGTGACTGCGGTGGTGGAGCTCAAGGCCCGTTTTGACGAAGAGGCCAACATCAGTTACGCCGAGCGGCTGGAGTCGGTGGGCGCGCAGGTGGTTTACGGCGTGGTCGGGCTCAAGACCCACGCCAAGATGCTGCTGATCACCCGGCGCGAAGACGGTCAGTTGCGCCGATATGGTCACCTGTCCACCGGCAACTACAACGCGAACACCGCCCGTCTCTACACCGATTTGAGCTACCTCACCGCCGACGAGGCCCTCACCGCCGACCTCGATCAGGTGTTCCTGCACCTGGCCAGTCAGAACCGCCTGCCCCGGCTCAACAAGGTGCTGCTCGCCCCTTTCCAGCGCAGCGGCCAGAGCCGGGCAGGAAGCTCGCATCATCCTGAAGATGAACGCGCTGACCGACGAACCGCTCGCGCGGGCGCTGGCCCATGCTTCGCAGCAGGGCGTGAAGATCGACCTGATCGTGCGCGGCGCCTGCATCCTGCCTGCCCAGGTGCCAGGCATCACCGACAACATTCGGGTGCGTTCGGTGATCGGGCGCCTGCTGGAGCACTCGCGCGTGTTTTGCTTCCGCGTCAACGGGCAAGAAGAGGTGTGGCTCTCCAGCGCCGACTGGATGAATCGCAACATGCTGCGCCGCATCGAACTGGCATGGCCAGTCACCGATCCAGCCTTGCGGCACCGCGTCGTCGACGAATGTCTGACACCCTACCTGAACGACACGCGCGACGCCTGGCTGCTCCAGCCCGATGGCACCTACCTGCGCGCCGCCGATCGCGCAAAGGGCGCCGGGGCGACGCACCGTCTGCCCAGGCCACGTTAATGACCCGCTACGGCAGCAAGGGCTGAAAGGGCGGCCATGGACCTGATTCTCTGGCGCCATGCGGAAGCCCAGGAGCACCCCGAGCCGCTGTCGGGCCAGCAGGGTGACCCGCTGGATCTTGCGCGCCGTCTCACCCCGCGGGGTGAAAAACACGCGGTACGCATGTCCGCCTGGCTGGACCGCCAGCTGCCCACAGGCACGCGAATTCTCTGCAGTCCGGCGCAACGAACCGAGCAGACCGTGCAAGCACTGGGTCGCAAGTACAAGCTGCGCGACGAACTCGCGCCCGGCGCCGACCCACTGGCGCTGCTGGCGCTCGCGCAATGGCCGCACGCCCGAGCGCCGGTGCTGGTGGTCGGGCATCAACCCACGCTGGGTCAGGTGGTTGCCCAGCTTCTGGGTCTGGCGCAGGCGGATTGCGCGGTGAAGAAGGGCGCTGTGTGGTGGCTGCACCAACGCGAGCGCCAGGGTTCGCTTCAGACCGTGCTGCTCACCGTACAGACGCCCGAGTTGCTGTGAGACGACCCGGTTTCAGCCCAGCGCAGCGGTCTTCTTGGCCACGGTGCGCTTGACTGCCGCCGGCGCGGCGGCGGTCTTCGCAGGCTCTTGCGTAGCATTTTCAACGACGGCAGCAACCGCAGTTTTCGCCGCCACTTTTCGCACTGCACGGCGGCGGACGGGTGCTGGCCGCGCCACCACCACCTTGGCCTCTGCGGCCGCGGCAGGACGCCCCGTTTTGAGTGTGGGCACCGCTGCCAGCGCTCGCTGGTAGGCCGCATCACCCATACCCTGCAACGCCATCAGGCCAGCACGCAGCAGCTCGCTTTTCTTGACCGTGGTGCCGAGTGACACGGCACGCGCCTTGAGTGCGTCGATGGCGGCGTACTCGGTCTTGGGGATGCTGAAACTGTCGCGAACCAGCTTGGGCTTTTTGGTCGGCGACTTGGGTTTGGCTGCGTTCATGGCGGTACTCCGTTGGTCAGAAAGACTGAAATTTTAAACCGTATATACGGTTTTCAATCTGGTGACTTTGGCGTGACAAGTTCGTGAATAATCCATGACCAAACCGTGACAAATCGTTGACGGCGTCAGCGTCAGCGCGGCGTTTCAACGGATGTCTGCGCTGAATTTCCAGCTTGTTTTCTGCCAGGCCAGCACCTCTTCGCCAATCAGCCAGGCCGACTGCGGAAACCGCCGCGCCCAGCCGGCGCTGGTGGTCAGTTTGAAGGCGCCAGAACGGTAGCCCAGTTGCACCAATTCGAACTCCGGCATCTGCCGCGCGTGGCACAGCAGCACCGCCAGCCGCAGGCACAGCATCTGTTTGGCAAACAACTCGTCACCCAGCGATGCTTCCAGTTTCTTGAGTTTGCCGCGCTGGCCGAGCACCAACTGGCTCATTCGCTGAAGTTCGTAAATCGAGAAGCCGGGTGCATCCACGTTGCTGAGGATGTAGGCGCCGTGGTGGTACGAGCGGTCGTGCGAAATGTGGGTGCCGATCTCGTGCAGCCGCGCGGCCCAGGCCAGCTTCTGTGAGTAACGCGCGTTGAGTGGGTCGACCGCTGCCACCTGCGAAAACAGGGTGGTGGCCACCGTGCTCACCCGCTGCGCCTGCGCCTCGTCAGCGGAAAACCGGCTCGCCAGCCAGCGCACGGTGCGTTCTCGCACGTCGCCGCCTTCGGAATCGCGATCAATCAGGTCGTACAGCGCGCCCTGGCGCAGCGCGCCCTGGGCGGGCAGCATCTGCTGAATGTCGAACAGATCAAAGATGGCGTGCAACACCGCCACGCCGCCACCGAGCACCGGCCGGCGGTCGTCTTTCATGCCGTCCAAGCGCAGCAGATCGACATGACGCGCCTTGATCAGGCGGTCCACCAGCCAGTCCAGCCCCGATCGGGTGATCACGCCAGTGGCCCAGCCGTTGGCGCTCAGCACCTCGGCCACCGCCCCCACCGTGCCCGACGAGCCGTAGGCCACCGACCATTGCGACGGCGGAAACCGGTCCAGTGCCTGGTCCAGCACCGCTTTGGCTGCGACCTCGGCAGTCTTGAATGCCTGGGCGGTGAGATCGCCCTGCGCAAAGTACTTGCTCGACCAGGCCACGCTGCCAAGCCGGTACGACTCCATGGCACCCGCCTGGTAGCCCTGGCCCAGAATCATTTCTGTAGATCGCCCGCCGATGTCGACCACCAGTCGCTTTTCGTCGGACTGCGGCAGCAGACGAGACACGCCCTGGTAGATCAGTCGAGCTTCTTCCTGGCCAGCGATCACCTCGATCGGAAAACCCAGAATGCTTTGGGCGCGCTGCAGGAACTCGTCGCGGTTCTTCGCTTCGCGCAGGGTCTGGGTGGCGACTGCGCGCACCTGCTGCTTTTTGAAACCATGCAGTCGCTCGGCAAAACGCGCCAGGCAATCCCAGCCGCGTTGCATGGCGGCGGCGGTGAGCATCTTGTTTTCGTCCAGACCCGCGCCCTGCCGAACCGTTTCCTTCAGGTACTCGATGCGTTCTATGTGGCCGCCCTGGTAGCGACCGATTTCCAGGCGAAAGCTGTTGGAGCCGAGGTCGACAGCAGCAAGAAGGGTTCCGTTTTGCATCGGTTGGTGCGTCAGTGACGTCTGGGCGCCCTGGTGTGTTGTTCGGCGCTTGATGACTCGGGAAGAAACGGCGGATGCTGGGTTAGGGCAGGGCACCCATCACATTGATGCCGGGCGGCATCGAGCGAACTTGCAACCCCGCCATGACCCCAAACCCGCGGTTTCGTGTTCCACACGGCATCAAACACCACACAGAAAGCCTGCTGGACTCGGGGCGCGTTGGCTGCAAACGGACCGCATGGGTCGGCTTCTCAGCAGCTTGTCACGCCCAGTCCGACAGGCTCCAGGCGCCGCATACGCCGCGGGCGGTTGGGTGGAGACGGGCCGATTGTGACGCATGACCGTGGTGCTTTCGGCACTTTTGGCATGGCGCCACCCAGCGGTCTTGAGCAAAATCAGTCACCCGAGGCCCGCGAGATCGCGCCCACACTCGGGGCCGCGTGTTGCCCGTTCCCCGTGTCAGGGCAGCCGTACCAGCGCTTCCGCCGTCCGCACGGTCGTTCAACTTTCTTGGAGTCCGGCATGCATTCGCCATCCCTTGCCACATCGCTGGTCGACGAGCGCACTGCTGCCGCCGCCGGCTGGTCGCGCCGCCGCTGGATGCTGGGCACGGGTGCCGCTGGCCTGCTCGGGTCCTTGCCCGGCGTGTTGCCGGCCCAGCCGGTTTCTGCCGCGGCCGAAGAAGCCCAGGCGCCGCCCATGCCCGCATTGGGGTCGGCGCTGGCCTTGCCTCGCATCGAGCGGCTGGACGGCAGCGTGTACGAGCCCGCTGCCAGCGCCGGCCAGCCGCTGCTGGTGTACTGGTGGTCCAGCACCTGCCCGTTTTGCGCGCTGCAAAGCCCCAGCATGGAGCAGCTGTGGCGGTCTCAGCGGGGTCGGGGTCTGCAGATGCTGGCTTTGTCGGTGGACCGCCAGGCGCAGGATGCCCGGGCCTACCTGGCAGCCAAGGGCTACACCTTTCCCGCAGCCTGGACCACCGCCGTGTGGCGCAAGACCTTCCCCAAACCCAAAGGCCTGCCCATCACCCTGTTGCGGGGGCGAGACGGCCGCCTGTTGCTGGCCGAGCGGGGCCAGATGTTTGCGGAGGATGTGGAGGCGATGGCGCAGCTGATTTCAAGGTTGGTCTGTGGTCCCACCCGACAAAACCCGGTAGCCCGAGGCGGCTGTGGGTAGCTCGGCATTTGTGACTGTCACAAAGCTGTCACACAGGCTGCCTACATTTGCATCGGTGAGCTTTTTCACCTAACGCGAGAAATCTGATGATCACCAAACGCACACTTCTCAAGACCGTGGCTGCTGCCGCGTTCGCTACGCTGGCCGCTGGCAATGCGCTGGCTGCAGACATTACTGGCGCTGGCGCCACCTTCCCCTTCCCGATTTACGCCAAGTGGGCTGAGGCCTACAAAAAAGAAACCGGCATTGGACTGAACTACCAGTCGATCGGTTCTTCCGGCGGTATCCGCCAGATTCGTGCCAAGACCGTGGCCTTCGGTGCGACGGACGCGCCGGTCAAGGGCGAAGAGCTCGATCGTGACGGCATGGTCCAGTTCCCCGCCATCATCGGTGGCACGGTTCCTGTGTTCAACCTTGAGGGCTTCGGCAAGGGCGAGCTGCGCGTGACCGGCCCGGTGCTGGCCGAAATGTTCATGGGCAAGATCAGCCGCTGGAACGACCCCAAGCTGGCCGCATTGAACCCGGGCAAGAACCTGCCCAACATAGCCATCACCATCGTGCACCGCGCTGACGGCTCGGGTACCACCTTCAACTGGACCGACTACCTGTCCACCGTCAGCAAAGAGTGGCTGGACACCGTGGGCCGCGGCGCTGCCGTGAAGTGGCCAGCGCCCACCTCGGTGGGTGGCAAGGGCAACGAAGGCGTGGCCGCCAATGTGAGCCGTACCCGGGGTTCGCTGGGCTATGTGGAATACGCATACGCCAAGAAGAACGACATTGCGGTGATGGCCCTGCAAAACCGCGATGGCAAGTTCGTGATGCCAGGTGACGACACCTTCGGCGCTGCCGCCGCCGGTGCCGACTGGTTCAGCGTGCCAGGCATGGGCCTGTCCATCGTGAACCAGCCCGGCGCCAACGCTTACCCGGTGACCACGGCTTCGTTCATCCTGATGTACAAAGAGCCCGCCGACAAGGCGCAATCGGCTGAGGTGCTCAAGTTTTTCGACTGGGCCTTCAAGAACGGCAAGCAGATGGCGCTCGAGCTGGACTACGTGCCCCTGCCTGACGTGTTGACCAAGCAGATCCGCGAGCGCGTTTTCACGCAGATCAACATCAAGTAACGGCAAGCCCGATACGCTGATGCCTTCCACCGCCGTCCGCCCCATCGCGGATCGGCGGTGCGAGCGCAGGGGCCTGAGCGTCCTGTGCCACCATTCAAGGGCGACTCCATGTCCATCTCTGCGACCATGACCTCATCCAAAAAATCCATTCCCAACGAGCTCCCGAGCCCAAGCATGGTGGCTGTGGCCAAGCGACAGCGTTTCCAGGACGTGCTTTTCCATCGGGTGACGCAGTCGTTTTCCCTGCTGGTTTTGTTTGCGCTGGTTGGAATCATCGTTTCCCTGTTCATCAACGCTTGGCCCACGTTCGCCAAGTTTGGCGCCCATTTCCTCTGGTATGTGGAATGGGATGTCATCAATGAAGAATTTGGCGCAGCGATTTCCATTACCGGCACAGTAGTCAGTGCCGGTATTGCGCTGCTGCTGGCGGTGCCCCTGGCTTTCGGCATTGCGATTTTTCTCACAGAAACCTGCCCAGTCTGGCTTCGGCGCCCGCTCGGTACCGCCATTGAGTTGCTGGCGGCCGTGCCTTCGATCATTTATGGCATGTTTGGTTTGTTCGTGTTCGCGCCGCTGTACGCTGACTTCCTTCAGGTGCCGCTGCAAGCCGTGCTCGGCGGCATGCCCCTGGTGGGCTGGTTGTTTGGTGGTGCCACCAACGGCCTCGGCATCATGGCTGCTGGTTTCATTTTGGCCTTCATGGTGTTGCCGTTCATCGCCGCCGTGATGCGTGATGTGTTCGAGATCACGCCGCCCATCCTGCGCGAATCGGCCTATGGCCTGGGTTGCACCACCTGGGAGGTGGTTGGCCGGGTGGTGTTGCCCTACACGCAAAAGGGCGTGATCGGCGGGATCATGCTGGGCCTGGGTCGGGCGCTGGGTGAAACCATGGCCGTGACGTTTGTCATCGGCAACGCCAACCGCATGCCCACCTCGCTGTTCTCGCCGGGTACTTCAATCGCATCGACCTTGGCGCGCTGGCCTTTGTGCTGTTTCTGATTACGTTTGTGGTGTTGTCAGCCGCCAAGCTGCTGATCTTGCGCGCCGAGCGGGCCAAGGGCACCTAAGCCGGCCCGCGCATTGCAGCCCTTCTACACCAGGATCTTCTGATGAACATGGCCGAAACCCCCCTCTACACTCGCAGACGCCGCACCAATCTGGTGGGCCTCACGCTGTCCATGACCGCGATGACGCTCGGCCTCATTGCGCTGCTGTCCATCCTGTTCGTGCTGTTTACCAACGGCTTCGCTGCCCTGGAACTCAGCCTGTTCACCAAAGACACGCCAGCGCCCGGCTCCGAAGGCGGTGGCTTGCGAAACGCCATCGTCGGCAGCCTGATGATCGTGGGCCTGGCGGTGCTGGTGTCCACGCCGATCGGCATCCTTGCCGGCGTCTACCTCACGGAATACGGCGACTCCAGCAAGACCGCCTTCCATCGTGCTCGGTCTGTTCGTGTATGCGATCGCGGTGGCCACGGTGGGCAACTTTTCGGGCTATGCCGGCAGCTTGGCGCTGTCGCTGATTGCGGTGCCGGTGGTCATGCGCACCACCGAAAACATGCTGCGCCTGGTGCCTGGCAGCCTGCGTGAAGCCGCGTTTGCGCTGGGTGCGCCGCGCTGGAAGGTGGCCACGCTGGTAAGCCTGCGCGCTGCCAAGAGCGGTGTGGTCACCGGCTTGCTGCTGGCGGTTGCCCGCATCAGCGGCGAAACAGCGCCGCTGCTGTTCACCGCGCTGAACAACCAGTTCTTCAGCTCCGACATGGGCGGTCCCATGGCCAACCTGCCGGTCGTGATCTTCCAGTTTGCCATGAGCCCTTACGACAACTGGGTCAACCTGGCCTGGGGCGGCGCCCTGTTGATCACGCTGACCGTGCTGGCGCTCAACATCCTGGCCCGCGTTTTCTTCCGCGACAAAGTCCGCGCCTGAGCACCCACTCCAACGAATCTGGAACACACCATGACAGCCACCGCAACCGAGCTAAAGAGCGCACTGGAAGTGCGAAACCTGAATTTTTTTTACGGCAAGTTCCAGGGCCTCAAAGATGTCAACATGAACATTGCAGAGCGCAAGGTCACCGCCTTCATTGGCCCGTCTGGCTGCGGCAAATCGACCCTGTTGCGGACCCTCAACCGCATGTACAGCCTGTACCCCGGGCAGCGCGCCGAAGGCGAGATCAACTTCTACGGCCAGAATATTCTGGACCCCAAGCAGGATCTGAACCTCTTGCGCGCCCGCATCGGCATGGTGTTCCAGAAGCCCACGCCCTTTCCCATGACGATCTACGACAACATCGCCTTCGGGGTGAAGCTGTACGAGAACCTGAGCAAGGGGGAAATGGACGACCGCGTGGAATGGGCGCTGTCCAAGGCGGCTTTGTGGAACGAGGTCAAGGACAAGCTGGGTCAGAACGGCATGAGCCTTTCTGGTGGCCAGCAACAGCGCCTGTGCATCGCGCGCAGCGTGGCGGTGAAGCCTTCGGTGTTGCTGCTCGACGAACCCACCTCGGCGCTCGACCCGATCTCCACCGGCAAGGTCGAAGAGCTGGTGCACGAGTTGAAGCAGGACTACACGATTGCCATCGTCACCCACAACATGCAGCAGGCAGCGCGTTGCAGCGATTTCACCGCCTACATGTACCTGGGTGAACTCATCGAATTTGGCGCCACTGAGCAGATATTTTTCAAGCCCAGCAAGACCGCCACAGAAGACTACATCACAGGAAGGTTTGGTTGACATGTCCGACAAACACATCTCGAGTCAGTTCGACGCTGAACTCAACACCATCTCCAGCAGCGTGCTGGAGATGGGCGGTTTGGTCGAATCGCAGCTGCATCAGGCCGTCTATTCGATGGTGCACATGAGCCGCGAGGCGGCCGATCAGGTGCTGGAAAACGAAGCCCGCATCAACCAGTTCGAGGTTCTGATCGATCAGGCCATCATTTCCACCATCGGCCGGCGTCAGCCTACCGCGCGCGATTTGCGTTTTCTGATGGCTATTTCTCGTGCCACGCAAAACCTGGAGCGCGCAGGCGACGAAGTGGCGCGCATGGCGCGCATGGTGAAGTCGATTATTGACAGCGGATCGCCGCGCAACTTGCCGAGCTCGGAGCTGCGCGTGGCGGCCGATCTGGCTGCCGGCATGTTGCGCCAGACGCTTGACGCCTTCGCGCGTCTGGACACCTCCATGGCGGTGTCCATCATCAAGTCGGACGACCAGATCGATGACGAATACAACGGATTCATGCGCAAGCTCATCACCTACATGATGGAAGACCCGCGCACCATCTCTGCCAGTCTCGACCTGATGTTCCTCGCCAAGTCGATCGAGCGGGTGGGTGACCACGCCAAGAACATTGCCGAGCAGATCATCTTTATCGTCAAGGGCGAGGACGTGCGCCACAGCCCCATGGAAAAAGTGGAGTCGGCAGCCGGATGAGAAAGCTGCCCCGCGTTCTCGTGGTGGAGGACGAGCCCGACATTGCCGAGCTGATTGCGGTCAATCTGCGGCACAACGGCTTCGCGCCCATCGTGGTGTTTGACGGTGCTGCTGCCCAGCGCGAGGTGGACGCAGTGTTACCCGATGTGATCCTCCTCGACTGGATGTTGCCCGGCGAAAGCGGCGCTTCGCTGGCGCGCAAATGGCGCAAGCACGAGCGAACCAAGGCAGTGCCCATCCTCATGCTGACCGCGCGCAGCGACGAGTCCGACAAGGTGCAGGGGCTTGATGCCGGAGCAGACGACTACATCACCAAGCCGTTCTCCACCCAGGAACTGCTGGCTCGCATCCGCGCGGTACTGCGCCGACGCGCGCCCGAGATCGTCAACGACTCGGTGCAGGTGGGTCTGCTCACACTGGACGCAGCCACCTACCGGGTGGGCTTTCGGGGCAACGAATTGAAGGTGGGGCCGACCGAGTTCAAACTCTTGCACTACCTCATGAAACACGCTGAGCGCGTGCACACCCGTGGTACGCTGCTCGACAAGATATGGGGCGACCATGTCTTCATCGAGGAGCGGACTGTGGATGTGCATGTGAAGCGTTTGAGGGAATCGTTGGGCGAAGCCGCAAGCATGGTCGAGACGGTGCGCGGTGCCGGCTACCGGCTCACCGCCCAGACCCCGGCAGGCACCCC
>JAIFNE010000017.1 GCA_020047875.1 Hydrogenophaga sp. | reverse complement strand
CGTCTGGCCGATCTGATGATCGAGCACGATCTGGGCGTGTCGGTGGCCGCGACCTACCAGCTCAAGCGCATCGACTCCGATTTCTTTGCCGACGAGTGAAGCGCCCAGCGGCGCATGACCTGTGCGCGCTCGGGAACCGGCGGCCGGGTTTGATGGTCTGAGCACTGCGTTTTCTGTGCCATGCTCTGCGCATGCTTTCAATCAATTACCGGAGAACATCATGAACGACACCGCCAGCGACACCCAGACCGCCAAGGAAAAACTGGTGCGCGATCTGCAGCGCGTGATCACCGATGCCGAGGAACTGCTGCACGCCACCGCGGGCCAGACCGAGGGCAAAGTGGCTGAGCTGCGCGAGCGCATCCAGACCAACCTGATGGACGCGCGCCACAAGCTGGGCGACATTGAGGAAGCGGTCAAGGTCAAGACCAAACAGGTCGCGCACGCCACCGACGACTACGTGCACGAGCACCCATGGCGCGCCATCGGCACGGCCGCGGGCGTCGGCCTGCTGGTGGGCCTGCTCATCGGCCGCCGCTGAATCCCGATGGACACGTCATCACCGCGGCGGCTCGCGGCTTCGCTGCAGGGTCTGGCCGGTACGGTGCTGACCCTGCTGCAGGTTCGGCTGGAGTTGCTGAGCGTGGAGGCGCAGGAAGAGGTGGTGCGGATCGTCGGCCTGCTGCTGTTTGGCGCGGCGGCCGTGGTGCTGCTGGCACTGGGGCTGGGGTTTCTCGCCATCCTCCTCACGGTGGCCTGGTGGGAAACGCAGCGGCTGCTGGCGCTGGCGGTATTTGCCACGCTGTTTCTCGTGTTGGGCGGCGTGGCCGGTGGGTTGGCCTATCTGCGCGCGCGGCGGGGCTCGGCCCTGTTTGCGTCGAGCCTGGCGGAATTGCGCCAGGACCGAGAGCAACTGCGGCGCCAGGCCCCATGAGCGCCGCTGCGCACCAGCTGGCGTTGCGCCGTCAGGCGTTGGTCATGCGCTCGGCGGCACTGCGCCAGACGCTGGCAGCCGATTGCCAGACGCTGGCCCCCGCTTTCGTCGCCGCAGACCGGGTGCAAGATGCCTGGCTCTGGGTGCGCGAGCGGCCGCTGGCGGTGCTGTTGCCCGTGGTCACGGTCGGCGTGGTCTGGGTGGTGCGAAAGCCGTCCCGGCTGCTGACCTTGCCCTTGCGCCTCTGGTCGCTGGCCCGTCTGTGGCGGCGGCTCGCGCCTTGACTGTGATGGGTGGCGTGGAAACGGCGCCAGGGCCCTTCAAGGTGCCCCAGTCGGTGCTGGTCGTGATCCACACACCCGAGCTGGCGGTGCTGCTGATCGAGCGGGCCGACGCCGCCGGCTTCTGGCAGTCCGTGACCGGTTCCAAGGATCACGAACAGGAGTCGTTTGAAGCCGCGGCCGTGCGCGAGGTGATGGAAGAAACCGGCATCGACGCCCGTGCGCCGGGCAACCGGCTGACCGATTGGAGGCTGGAAAACGTGTACGAGATCTATCCGCAGTGGCGCCACCGCTACGCGCCTGAGGTCAGTCACAACACCGAGCATCTGTTTGGCCTGTGTGTGCCCAAAGCCAAACCGGTGCGGCTCAGCGCGCGCGAACACACCGACCAGATCTGGTTGCCCTGGGCGCAGGCCGCCGAGCGGTGTTTCTCCCCGTCCAATGCCGAGGCCATCACCTGGTTGCCCCGCCTGTGGCCGGCGCGCAGCACCCCTGCGGCTGGTTGATGTGCTGGGCAGTGATGGCATGATTTGCCCATGAGCATTGTTCGGATCGCTACCTACAACATCCACAAAGGGGTGCAGGGCATCGGGCCGTCGCGACGGCTCGAGATTCACAACCTGGCCCACGCGGTGGAGCAATTCGACGCCGACATCGTGTGCTTGCAGGAGGTGCGCAAGCACCACCGCAAGCTGGAAAAGCTGTTCACCCGCTGGCCGGCCCTGGATCAGGCTGGCTACCTCTCACCCGAGGGCTACGAGTCGGTCTACCGGACCAACGCGGTCACGCGCCACGGCGAGCATGGCAATGCCGTCTTGTCGCGCTGGCCAGTGCTTGGTAGCTCCCATTCCGACGTGTCTGACCACCGCTTCGAGCAGCGCGGTCTGCTGCACGCGCATTTGCTGGTGGAGGGGGTAGAGCTGCATGTGGTGGTGGTGCATTTCGGGCTCATTCACGCCGGCCGCGAGCGGCAGGTCAAGCGCCTGGGTGAGTACGTCGCGCGCGAGGTACCTCCCACTGCGCCCTTGATCGTGGCGGGGGATTTCAACGACTGGGCCGCCAAACTGCTCAGACCCATGGCCGATCTGGATTTGAAAACCTTCGACAGCTTGCGCCTGCCCACCTTCCCGGCGCGGCTGCCGCTGCTGCATCTGGACCGCATCTATGTGCGCGGCTTGCGCCCCCTGACCGCGCACGTGCCTCACGGCCGCAGCTGGTCGCGCATGTCGGACCACCTGCCCCTGATCGCCGAGCTGGAGCTCTAGTGTTGCCCCAGAGCGCCCTCGCCGCGCCGCGCCGCACCCGGTCAGGCAGCATGCGAGGCGGCCATCAGTTGCTGCTGCTCGAAGGCGGTGCTGCGCTGTTTCCGGCGCTGGTGGCTGCCATGGATGTGGCGCGTTTGGTGGTGCATCTGGAGACCTACATTTTCGAGTTTTCGGGCGAGGCGCTGAGTGTGGCCGAGGCCCTGGAGCGCGCCGCGCGCCGCGGTGTGCGGGTGCGGCTGGTGGTTGATGGCGTGGGCACGCCGCACATACCGGTGGAGTGGCAGCAACGCTTTGCACAGGCTGGCGTGCGCTGGCGGGTCTATTCGCCGCTAGGCCGCTTTGGCATGCTGATCCCCAGCAGCTGGCGTCGCCTGCACCGCAAGCTGTGTGTGATCGACGGCACGGTGGGTTTCTGCGGCGGCATCAACATCATCGACGACCGGGAAGACGTGGCCCTGGGCCATTTGAACGCGCCCCGCCTGGATTTTTCCTTGCGCGTGGTGGGGCCGTTGGTGGCCGACATGACCGAGACCATGGAGCAACTCTGGTGGCGGCTGCAAGCGGCCCGCAAAGTGCGTCAGCGGGAGTTTCGCGCCGCCTGGGAAGCGCTGCGCGAAACCCATCCGGTGGGAGATTTTTCGCGCCTACTGGGCAAGTTCGAGGCGCGAACGGGGGTGCTCCTTCGGCGTGGCGGTATTGACGACTTTGGCGAGACGGACAGCGATCAGGGCAGCAACGTCGCGCCGCTCGGCGTTGACGATGCGCGCGCCGCGCTGCTGTTGCGCGACAACGTCAGCCACCGCCATGACATCGAGCGCGACTACCTCAAGGCCATTGGCGGCGCGCGCCAGCAGATCATGATCGCCAACGCGTATTTCATTCCCGGGCGCAAACTGCGCCGCGCCCTGATGCTCGCCGCCGGTCGGGGTGTGCGCGTGCGGCTGCTGCTGCAGGGAAAATACGAGCACTTCCTGCAATACCACGCAGCGCGACCGGTCTACAAAAAACTGCTGGACGCCGGGATCGAGATCCACGAATACGAACCCAGCGCCTTGCATGCCAAGGTGGCGGTGGTGGACCAGCGCTGGGCCACGGTCGGCTCCACCAACCTCGATCCGCTGTCGCTGTTGCTGGCGCGCGAGGCCAACGTGAGCACCACCGACCCGCGCTTCGCCACCTTGCTTCACGATTGCCTTGACACCATTTTGCGCAGTGGCTCGCACGGTCTGGACGCCCAGTTGCTGGCTCAGCGCCCCTGGCAGCAGCGTGCGCTCGACCGCTTGGCATTTGTCGTCATGCGCACCGTGCTGTTTCTCACCGGCCACCGGTACTGATTCCATAAGCCCCAGCGCCTCGCCCGGTATTCAGCCCTCGACAGGGCGGTGGTAGCATGCCGCATGCTGATGAAAAACGATTCTTCAACCCCGGCGGAGCAGCACGACGACGATGTTGGTGTGCCAGTCTCCGTCAGGATCCGCGAGCGCATCAAGGCGGCGCGCCATCGCTTTCACTCCAACGACAACATCGCTGAGTTCATCCAGCCGGGTGAGCTCGATGCGCTGCTCGACGAGGTCACCGGCAAGATGCAGGGCGTGCTCGACAGTCTGGTGATTGATCTGGAGAACGACCACAACACCGGGGATACCGCGCGCCGCGTGGCCAAGATGTACATCCGCGAGGTGTTCAACGGCCGCTACGTCAAGGGTCCAGCGGTCACCGAATTTCCGAATGCAGAGCACCTGAATGAGCTGCTCATCGTCGGTCCGATCACCGTGCGCAGCGCCTGCAGCCACCATTTTTGCCCTGTCATCGGCAAGATATGGATCGGCGTCATGCCCAACGAGCACACCAACGTGATCGGTCTGTCCAAGTACGCTCGCCTGGCCGAGTGGATCATGGGGCGGCCACAAATCCAGGAAGAGGCGGTGGTGCAGCTGGCCGATCTCATTCAGGAAAAAACGCAGCCCGACGGCCTGGCGATCGTGATGGAGGCCAGCCACTACTGCATGGCGTGGCGCGGCGTGAAAGACATGGACAGCAAAATGATCAACTCGGTCATGCGCGGCGTGTTCCTGAAAGACCCCAATCTGCGGCGCGAATTCCTGTCCCTGATTCCGCGCAAGTCCTGATCACCCCGAACTCAAGGTTAGTTGCCCATGCTTGTCCGATTGCTCTATGTCAGCCGTGCCGTCAGCAAAGACAGTCCCTCAGTCATCGAGTCCATCCTTGAGTCGTCCCGCTCGCACAACATGGGCAACGGTATCACTGGTGTGCTCTGCTATGGTGGTGGCGTGTTCCTGCAGGCCATCGAGGGCGGGCGCAACGCGGTGAACGCGTTGTACAACCACATCGTGACCGACCAGCGTCACACCGACGTGGTGCTGCTGCACTATGAGGAAATCACTGAGCGGCGTTTCGGCGGTTGGACCATGGGCCAAGTGAATCTCTCCAAGCTCAATACATCGATCGTTCTCAAGTATTCCGAGAAGCCGGAGTTCGATCCCTATGGCGTGTCGGGTCGGGTTTCGCTGGCTTTGCTTGAAGAGCTGATGGCCACCGCCAGCATCATCGGGCGCGCCTGACAGGCTGAGCCTGGGCTACTCGTTGCATCGCAGACTCTCGGTCGAGGGTTGCGATGCTTGCTTGGCTCTGGGCCTTGGCAGGTTGCTGCCGGTAGATTGGCTGGGTCCAACCCACGCAATCCTCCGGAGGTGCTGCCTGCCACGCCGGCGACGATTCCCACCGAGCCTTTTTCGCCGGCCGCGTTCCCGAACATGTCCACCTGGGTGTCGCTGAGCCTTGAATGAGCACTGTGCCTGATGCCATCACCCTGATGGGGTGCGATTTCACCAGCGCGCCCTCGCGTCGCAAGCCGATCACGCTGGCTGTGGGGCGGCTGTATCGCGGCCGGGTGGTGTTGGACGGCTTGGAAACATTTGACAGTCTGGATGCCTGGGCCGTGCGCCTGGCCATCCCTGACGGAGCGCCCTGGGTGGGTGGTTTTGACCTGCCGTTTGGCCTGCCGCGCGAGCTGGTCACAGCCTTGGGCTGGTCCACCGAGTGGCTGCCCTGCCTGCGTCACTACGCCAGCCTGAGCCGCGAGCAGATCCGTGCGGCGTTTGCCGCTTTCTGCGACGCGCGACCCGCTGGCGGCAAGTTCGCGCACCGTGGCACCGACGGCCCCGCAGGCTCCAGCCCCAGCATGAAGTGGGTCAATCCGCCGGTGGCCTTCATGTTGCACGCGGGCGTTCCCCGACTGATTGACGCTGGCATCAGCCTGCCCGGGTTGCACCCGGGCGACCCGCAGCGGGTGGCCCTAGAGGCCTACCCCGGGCTTCTGGCGCGCAGCGTGCTGGGCAACGCTTCTTACAAAAGCGACGACAAGGCGAAACACACACCCGACCGTCTGATCGCCCGCAAGACGCTGGTGAACGCGCTGGAGGGCGGTCAGGCGCCTTTGCTTCAGGGCGCTGGCTTGCGCCTCAAGCTCAGCCACGCGCAGACACGCTGGACGCCGTGCTGTGCCTGTTGCAGGCGGCCTGGGCGCTGCGCCAGAAAGAGGAAGGCCACCCACTGTGGGGCCTGCCCGCATTCGATCCGCTGGAGGGCTGGATCGTGAGCGCCGGATCGCCGGCGTGATCGTTCACCTGACTGCGGGCCACAATCGCTTTCGATCGTCTCGCCAACGCCCAACGAGGGCTCTCACCCAACCCAACATCACCCATGCCTGCATCCCCCACACCATTGCCCGAACTGCCTGCTGACCTGCGCTTTGCCTTTGTCGAGGCCTCGTGGCATGCCGACATCGTTCACCAGGCGCGCGATGCGTTCTTTTCCACCATGACCGGGGCCGGCATTGCCGCTGACCGGATCGACGTATTCGACGTTGCTGGCGCCTTTGAGATCCCGCTTCATGTGCAGTCCCTGGCTCGTTCGGGACGCTATGCAGCCGTGGTGGGCAGCGCGCTGGTGGCGGACGATGGAATTTACCGACACGACATCGTGTCCACCACCGTGGTGCGCGCGCTGATGCAGGTGCAGCTGGAAACCGGTGTGCCGGTGATTTCGGCGGTACTCACCCCGCACCACTTCCACGAACACACCGAGCATCGAAAATACTTTTTGAAGAATTTTGCGGTCAAGGGCACCGAGGCAGCTGTGGCCTGCCTGCAGACGGTGGCCGGCCTGCGTGCGCTGGCCCAGCGCGCCTGAAGCAAGCCATGGTGGCGCGATTCATGAAACGGGCAGAGGTGGGCAGCCGGTGGGCTTGAACGTTGCGTCAGCGCCGGCCCGCCACCGCGTTCACGAAGACCTTCAGGCGCTGCTGGTTGGCACGCTGTTCGTCTCCCTGGGCGTGATCATGTTTCGCCACACCGGTCTGCTGACCGGTGGCACGGCTGGCTTGGCCTTCCTGATCCACTACGCCACGGGCTGGAATTTCAGCCTGGTGTTTTTCGCGATCAACCTGCCGTTCTACGGGTTGGCCTATCAGCGCATGGGTCGCGTGTTCACCCTCAAGACCTTTGCCGCGGTGGCCCTGCTGGCAGTGTTCGCGCAGTGGGTGCCGCGGTGGATCACTTTCAATGAACTCGCCACCGGGTTTGCCGCCATTGCGGGCGGTTTGCTCATGGGGGCGGGCATGTTGATGCTGTTTCGCCACCGAGCCAGTCTGGGCGGCTTCAATGTGCTGGTGCTGTTCCTGCAGGAGCGGTTTGGCTGGCGGGCTGGCAAGGTGCAGATGGCGTTCGACTGCGCGATCGTGCTGGCGGCGCTGTCGGTGGTGGGCTGGAGCCAGATCGTCTGGTCGATTGTGGGCGCCGTCGCGTTGAATCTGACGCTGGCGATCAACCACCGGCCCGGGCGCTACATGGCGGTGTAACCGAACCGAGTGGTGCCGCGCGGAGTGGCAGACTCTGCATCATGAAGCACCATTGTTCCTCCCCTGTGTTGCCAATCCGTGGCCGGCCGCTGATGTTGCTCACCCTGTGCCTGATGACGCTGGGCGCCTCGCTGCCTGGTGTGGTGTGGGCGCAAAGTCCGCCCGCACCGCAGGTGTACGAGGCCCGTGTGACGCGCGTGTCCGACGGTGATACCGTGTGGGTTCAGCCGCTGTCTGGCGGGCGCTATCGCAAACTGAGGCTTGAGGGTCTGGACGCGCCGGAGATCTGTCAGAACGGTGGGCCAGCCTCCCGCGACGCGCTGGCCCAGCGGGTGCTCAGGCAAAACGTCACCGTGACTGAGCGCCAGCGTGACGACTACGGGCGCGGCCTGGCCCGGCTGCGACACGCGGGGGATGACGTGGGTGGCTGGATGGTGGCGAGTGGGCAAGCGTGGTCGTACCGCTGGCGCCGCAGCCTCGGCCCCTACCAGGCACAGGAAACGCGGGCCCGCGCACAGCGCATTGGCCTGTTTTCCCAGGCTGATGCGGAGCTGCCGCGCAGCTTCCGGCAGCGCCACGGGCCTTGCGCGTTTTAGGATGGCTGGAGATGCCTGTGTCCGCAGACAGCGCACTGCGGGTTCGGGCCCAGGCCGATGCGGTTGAATGCCATGTCGCGCGCGTCGAGCATCAGCAGCTGGCCCGTCAGCCTGGAGCCGAGGCCAGTGAGCAGTTTCAGCGCTTCGGCTGCCTGCATCGTGCCGATGATGCCCACCAGCGGCGCGAACACGCCCAGGGTGGCGCAGCGAGTTTCCTCGACGTCGGCGTCCTCGGGGAACACACAGGCATAACACGGGTTGGCGGCGTCTCGCGTGTCGTACACGCTGAGCTGGCCGTCCATGCGGATGGCGGCGCCGGAAACCAGCGGCTTGCCGTGGGCGACACAGGCCCGGTTGATCGCGTGGCGGGTGGAGAAATTGTCGGAGCAGTCGAGCACCACGTCGGCCTGCGCCACGAGCCGGCTGAGCAAGGCGTCGTCGGCGCGCTGCACCACCGGGGTGACCAGCACGTCGGGGTTGATGGCAGCGATCGCGGTGCGCACCGATTCGGCCTTGGGCGAGCCAATGCGTTCCAGGGTGTGGGCGATCTGGCGCTGCAGATTGGTCTGGTCCACCCGGTCGTCGTCGACCACCGTGATGTGTCCCACGCCGGCGCTCCCCAGGTACAGCGCCACCGGCGACCCCAGGCCGCCAGCGCCAATCACCAGGGCACGGGACGCGAGCAGTTTTTCCTGGCCCTCTATGCCAATGTCTTCGAGGAGGATGTGCCGCGAGTAGCGCAGCAGCTGGGCATCGTTCACATCAAAGACCCGGCCTGCGACCGGGGTCACTTCACTGCTCTTTTTTCTCTTCGGTGCGCACCGCGAGCGTTTCGCTGGTCTGCACCGGCTTGCCCTTGAGCTGGTTGAGCGCCTGCTGCAACTGGAAGTCCTTCTCGCTACCGAATTCAGGCACCAGGCGTTGGCCAGGGTTCTTGCGAGCTTCTTCCTCCAGGCGCTTGCGGGCCTGCTCGCGGTCCATGTCGCGCTGTTGTTCGGCGGCACGCTGCGCATCGGTCATGGGCTGAGCATTGCGCTTGGCTTCTTCACTGCCTTCCAGATGCTTCTGCAAGTCGGCCTCGCGGGTGCGCAGGGCAGCGAACACATTGCCTTCGGCCGTTTCATCCACCATCAGATCGGGCACGATGCCCTTGGCCTGAATCGAGTTGCCGGACGGCGTGTAGTACCGCGCGGTGGTGAGCTTGAGTCCGGTGTCGGGCCCGAGCGGGCGCAC
>JAIFNE010000101.1 GCA_020047875.1 Hydrogenophaga sp. | reverse complement strand
AACCTCAAGTAAGCCGGAGTTTGCGGGTGTCCAAGTCGCTGGGCTCCATGGTTGAGGCCCTCGGCGGCGAATTGTTTGGGGCCCCAACGCTTGTCATCCACCGGCTGGCGCCCCTGGCCACTGCACAGGCTGGTGAAATTGCCTTTGTGGCGCAGGCCCGCTACGCCAGCCAGATCGTCAGCACCCAGGCATCGGCCTTGATCGTGCCACCCGCATTGCGCGAGGCGGCCGAGGCACGAGGGGCCTGCATCGTCACGCCAGACCCCTACCTGTATTTCGCCCGGCTCACGCAATGGTGGCGAGCGCAGCACGCACCACTGCCGCCACCGTGCGTGCATCCGCTGGCCAGCGTTCACCCCGAGGCCCGGCTGCATGCCACGGTGGACGTGGGGCCGTATGCGGTGATTGGTGCTGGCGCCCAGGTTGCCGGCGGGGCCCGCATTGGTGCCCATGCGGTGATCGGTGTCGGGGCCAGCGTGGGCGAAAACTCGGTGTTGTATCCCAGGGTCACGCTGGGCGATGCCTGCCACCTCGGTGCGCGCTGCATCGTGCACCCTGGCGTGGTGATTGGCGCCGACGGCTTCGGTTTTGCTCCCCACGAGGGACAGTGGGTGAAGATCGAGCAACTCGGCGCGGTGCGCATTGGTGACGACGTCGAGATCGGCGCCAACACCTGCATTGACCGCGGTGCGCTGGACGACACCGTCATTGAAGATGGCGTGAAGCTCGACAACCTGATTCAGATTGGTCACAACGTGCACGTTGGCGCGCACACCGCGATGGCGGGTTGTGTGGGTGTGGCGGGCAGCGCCATCATCGGCGCGCACTGCACGGTGGGCGGTGGTGCGGTTGTACTGGGGCATCTCAGCCTGGCGGACGGGGTGCACATTTCGGCAGCCTCGGTCGTCACCCGCTCGATACGCGCGCCCGGTCACTACACCGGCATGTTTCCCATCGACGACAATGCCAGCTGGGAAAAAAATGCTGCCTCTGTGAAGCAACTGTACCGCTTGCGTGAGCGACTCAAAGCGTTGGAACAGGCCCTGGCTCAGACAAACAAAGACTCCTCCGCACCATGATGGACATTCACGAAATTCTCAAGCAGTTGCCGCACCGCTACCCTTTTTTGCTCGTCGACCGTGTGCTGGCGCTGGAGAAAGGCAAGCGCATCCAGGCGCTGAAAAACGTCACCATCAACGAGCCGTTTTTTGTGGGCCACTTTCCGCACCGCCCAGTCATGCCCGGCGTGTTGATGCTCGAGGCCATGGCCCAGGCGGCGGCGCTGCTGGCGTTTGACGCGGTCGACAAGACGCCCGACGACAAGACGGTGTATTACTTCGCGGGCATTGACGGCGCCCGCTTCAAGCGGCCAGTGGAGCCCGGCGATCAGCTCATCATGGATGTGACGCTGGACCGCATGAAGGCCGGTATCTTCAAGTTCACCGGCGTGACCCGGGTGCAGGGAGACATCGTCTGTCAGGCCGAGCTGATGTGCACCATGCGCACCATCGCCTGACGCAGCCCGGACCGGATCGTGACGACCATCCACCCCACCGCGCTGGTGGACGCTGCCGCAGAACTCGATAGCTCGGTTTCGGTCGGCCCCTACACCGTGATCGGCCCGCATGTGAAGGTGGGCGCAGGCACCACCATCGGCGCGCATTGCGTGATCGAGGGCCACACCACCATCGGGCGCGACAACCGCATTTTCCAGTTCAACTCGCTCGGTGCGGTTCCGCAAGACAAGAAGTACGCGGGCGAGCCCTGCGAGTTGCACATTGGCGATCGAAACACGGTGCGCGAGTTCTGCACCTTCAACATCGGCTCGCCCGGCGGCGGTGCGATCACCTCGGTGGGCGACGACAACTGGATCATGGCCTACGTGCACCTTGCGCACGACTGTCGCGTGGGTAACCACACAATTTTTGCCAACAACACGCAGCTGGCGGGCCATGTGCTGGTGGACGACTGGGTCATCCTGGGCGGCTTCACCGTGGCGCATCAGTTTGTGCGCATCGGCGCGCACGCCATGACCGCCATGTGTTCGCTGCTGTTTGCCGATCTGCCACCGTTCGTCATGTGCCAGGGGCAGCCAGCGCAGGCCCGCTCGATGAACTTCGAAGGCCTGCGCCGGCGCGGTTTCAGCGCGGCCCGCATCGCGGTGGTCAAAGGCATGCACAAGGCCTTGTACCGAGGCGAGCTCACGCTGGACCGCGCCATGCAGGAGATTGGCGCGCTGGGTGACCGGACGCCCGAAGCCGCGGCTGACGTGGCCATGATGCTGGATTTCCTCAAACAGACCTCGCCCCAGCGCGGCATCGTGCGCTGACGGCATGGACGGCGGCAAGCGTTTTGCCTTGGTGGCGGGCGAGACGTCGGGCGATCTGCTCGCCGGGCTGCTGCTCGGTGGCATGCGCGAACGCTGGCCCGATCAGCAAAGCTTTGGCATCGGCGGCCCCCGCATGGCGGAGCAGGGTTTCGAGGCCTGGTGGCCCAGCGAACGGCTGGCGGTGCGCGGATACATCGAGGTGCTGCGCCACTACCGCGGCATTGTGGCCATCCGCAACCAGCTGCGCGAGCGCCTGCTGAACGGCCAACGCCCGGATATGTTCATCGGGGTGGACGCGCCCGACTTCAATCTCGATCTCGAGGCCGCGCTCAAGGCCCGTGGCGTGCCGACGGTGCACTTTGTCTGTCCGTCCATCTGGGCCTGGCGAGCCGATCGTATTGAGAAAATCCGGCGCAGTGTGGACCATGTGCTGTGTATCTTCCCGTTCGAGCCTGCGCTGCTGGCGGGCCATGGCATCGCTGCCACCTATGTCGGTCATCCGTTGGCCAATGTCATTCCCTTGCAGCCTGATCGGCTGGCGGCTCGCGCTTTGCTCGTGCTGCCGCAAGACGCCACGGTGGTCGCCGTTCTGCCCGGCAGCCGCGCGTCTGAGGTGCAGTATCTCGGCGCGCGTTTTCTGCAGGCTGCGGTGCGCATTCGCCAGGCCCGTCCCGGCATACGCTTCGTGATTCCGGCGGTGCCCGCCCTGCGCGGGCGCATCGAACAGTTGGTGCGCGAGCATGGCCTGAGCGATGTGGCGCAGGTTCTGGATGGTCGATCACACACCGCCCTGGCCGCTTGCGACGTGACCCTGATCGCCAGCGGCACCGCGACCCTGGAAGCCGCGCTGTTCAAACGGCCCATGGTGATTGCCTACAACATGCACTGGCTCTCTTGGCAGATCATGCGCCGCAAGCAGTTGCAGCCCTGGGTGGGTTTGCCCAACATTCTGTGTCAGGCGTTCGTGGTGCCCGAGCTGCTGCAGGCCGCAGCCACACCGGACGCGATGGCGCGGGCGGTGCTCGACTGGATCGAGGCGCCTGAGAGAATCATCGCCTTGCAGCAGCGCTTCGAGGCGCTGCACCACACCCTGCGCCGCGATACCGCCCAACTCGCCACCGATGCGATCGAACAAGTTCTTGAAGGCTGAACAGGCCTCGCTGATCTGGGACCAGTCCGGCCTGTTGGCCGGCGTGGACGAGGCCGGGCGCGGCCCGCTGGCCGGCCCGGTGGTGGCCGCGGCGGTGATCCTCGACCCGCGCGCACCCATCCGCGGCCTGGCCGACTCCAAGCAGCTGAGCCCGCGCCGGCGAGAGCAGCTGTACGACGAAATACGGGCCAAGGCCCTGTGTTGCAGCATCGCGCAGGCCTCGGTGGAGGAAATAGACCGGCTCAACATCTTGCAAGCCACCATGCTCGCGATGCAGCGGGCGGTGCAGGGGCTGCGGCTGATGCCCAAGAAGGTGCTGGTTGACGGCAATCGCCTGCCCGCGCTGGACGTGTTGGCCGAGGCGGTGGTGTCGGGCGACGCGCTGGTGCCTGCGATTTCGGCGGCGTCCATTCTGGCGAAGGTCACGCGCGATCGTCTGCTGGATGAACTCCACGCGCTGCACCCCGGCTACGGCTTTGACCGCCACAAGGGCTACGGCACCGCGCAGCACATGCAGGCCCTGCAGGCGCTTGGCCCGCTGGATGCGCACCGCCGCTCATTCGCGCCGGTGGCGCGGGCGCTGCAGCGCCAGGCGGCTGCCACATGATCGTGCCGCAGCCCATCGTCTCGCGCGACAACCCGCTCATCAAAAGGCTGCGCCTGCTCGCGCACGACACCACCGCCTACCGCAAGCAAGGGCAGCTGTGGCTGGAGGGCGAGCACCTGTGCGCGGCGCTGCTGGCGCGCGGTCTGCGGCCTTCGCTGGCGGTGTTTGCCGAATCGTTCTGGCCTCAGGCCGATGCCGCGCTGCGAGAGGCTGCGCCTCGGGTGCACACCGTGCCCGACGCGCTGATGGCAGCGATCAGCGGCCTGGAATCGCCCGCGCCGATGGGTTTCGTCTGGGATCTGCCGCCTCAGGTGCGCGTGCAACCCGGTGTGGCCAGCGTGGTGCTGGATCGCTTGCAGGATGCGGGCAACGTCGGCTCCATCCTGCGCAGTGCCGCGGCCATGGGCTTTGGCCAGGTGCTGGCGATCAAGGGAACGGCCGCGCTCTGGTCGCCCAAGGTCTTGCGCGCCGGCATGGGGGCGCACTTCGCGCTGAACCTGGTCGAAGGGTTGGCGCTTGAGGAGATCCCTGCTTGCGAATTGCCGTTGCTGGTCACCAGTTCGCACGAGGGCGAATACCTTCACCGCACCCGCCTGCCCTGGCCTTGCGCCTGGGTGCTGGGGCATGAGGGGCAGGGCGTGAGCCCGGTGCTGGTTCAGCTGGCCGAGCGATCGGTGCGCATTGCGCAGCCGGGTGGCGAGGAGTCGCTCAACGTGGCGGCGGCGGCGGCCATTTGCCTTCATGCGAGCGCCGCGGCGCGCTGAGCGGCTGAGTGCTTCGCTCGCGCTTGAGGGACTGGTTTGCGGTGTTCGGCCGCACCAGATCGGAGCTTTCGGGCGACCGCTGCCGCTATAATTCTGGGGTTTACCCGCACCCGACGCCACCCCAGCGTTTCACCGGCTGCCTGACCTGGCGGCTGGCCCGGTTTTCTCGACGCTCGGCAGGCCCGACGCCCGACAAACCGGTCCCGATTCATCCCCGGTTGTGTTCCTCTTGGAGCCAGGGTGCGCTCGAAAAAATCTCTGGAGAACACCTTGCTGCCCGTCCACCCGAAAGCCCTTCTTGCGCTCGCCGACGGCACAGTCTTCACCGGCTCTTCCATCGGCGCCACTGGCCAAACCACTGGCGAGGTGGTGTTCAACACCTCGCTCACCGGCTACCAGGAAATCCTCACCGATCCGAGCTACTGCCAGCAGATCGTGACGCTGACCTACCCGCACATCGGCAACACCGGTGTCAACCCGGAAGACGTCGAGTCCAGCCGGGTTCACGCCGCGGGCCTGATCATCAAGAACCTGCCGCTGCTGGCCTCGAATTTCCGCAGCACCGAAACGCTGTCCGATTACCTGGTGCGTGAAAACACGGTGGCGATTGCCGATGTCGACACCCGCGCGCTCACGCGCCGCCTGCGCACCCACGGCGCGCAAAACGGCTGCCTGCTGGCCCTGGCGCCGGGTGAGGCGATCACCGACGCGCACCGCGCACAGGCCGTCGCTGCCGCGCGGGCGGTGCCCGACATGACCGGGCTGGATCTGGCCCGTGTGGTCTCAAGCGCCAAGCCCTACGCCTGGACCCAGACCGAATGGCAGCTGGGCACGGGTTATGGCGAACAGGTCGCGCCGCGCTTTCATGTGGTGGCTTACGACTTTGGCGTGAAGCTCAACATCTTGCGCATGCTGAGCGCGCGGGGCTGCAAGGTCACAGTGGTGCCCGCGCAGACCAGCGCGAGCGACATCGCCAAACTCAAGCCCGATGGTGTGTTTCTCTCCAACGGCCCGGGCGATCCGCAGGCTTGCGACTATGCAATTGCCGCGGTGCGAGAGATTGTGAACACCGGCGTGCCGACCTTCGGCATTTGCCTGGGACACCAGATCCTGGCGCTGGCCAGCGGCGCCAAAACCTAAAGACCTCGACAACGGCCGCGTCAGCATCACCAGCCAAAACCACGGTTTTGCGGTGGACGAGCAGACGCTGCCGCCCCACCTGCGCGCGACCCACGTCAGCCTGTTCGACGGCACGCTGCAAGGCCTGGCCCACACCAGCAAGCCAGCCTTCAGCTTCCAGGGCCACCCCGAGGCGTCCCCCGGCCCGCACGACATCGGCTACCTGTTTGACCGCTTCATTGGCCACATGGAACAGGCGGCATGAGCTTCTACGGTGTCACCGACATCTGGACCTACGCCCTGGGCGCTCTGGGTATCGTGTTGCTGCCGGGGCCGAATTCGATGTTTGTGCTGGCCGTGGCCAGCGGGCGCGGTGTTCAGGCGGGCTATCAGGCCGCGGCCGGCGTGTTCGTCGGCGACACCCTGTTGCTGGTCATGACCGCGCTGGGCGCTGCCACGCTGCTGCACACCTATCCGGCGCTGTTCGTGGTGGTGAAGTACGCGGGCGCCGCCTACCTGACCTGGCTGGGCATCAGCCTGATTCACGGCGCGCTGCTCAAGCGGGCCGCGCCCACGTCGGCCAGTGCCGCCATCGCTCCGGCCTCTGGTGCCGCGCCGCCGTTTCAGCGTGCCCTGTTAATCAGCCTGCTCAACCCCAAAGCCATTCTGTTTCTCCTGTCCTTCTTTGTTCAGTTCATCGACCCCGCGTACCCGACGCCTGCGGTGCCGTTTCTGATCCTGAGCGCGATCGTGATGCTGTTCAGCGTCCTGTATCTGTCGGTGCTGATCGTCGGGGGCGCGCACCTGGCGCATGTGTTTCGTGCGCGTCGCCGACTCTCGGCGGGCCTGGCCAGTGCGGTGGGTGTGCTGTTTGTCGGTTTCGGGGTCAGGCTGGCCACGGCCAGTCTCTGATTGCTCACCAGGAAATCCATGAAGCTGTTCAGTTTTCCGGTGTTTGCGGTGGAAAAAGCGGTTGCCAAGCGCCTGCTTTCGCTGCAGGCGCCGCACAAAGAGTGGTTTGCCCAGCGCTGGGCGCAAAAACCTTATCGCAAGGCGTTTGTGGAAAACAAGGCCATGCCGCTGGTCACCCTGCTGGCCAAGGGCAAGACCTGGGACGCTGAAACCTTCACCGCCGAGCTGGCCGCCTGGGACGTGCTGTTCCACCCCGCCGAAGCCGAGGTGCTGCGCCCGCTGATCGAAGGCGATGGCCTGTTGCAACTGATGCAGAAAAACATTCCCGCCGAGCGGGTACAGGCTTTGCTGAACCACCTGGACAGCCGCTGCCAGCCCTGAGCGGCTCGCCAACCCCTACCGACCCAACGCACCGCCACCGGACCGCCATGCCAAAAAGAACCGATATCCAGACCGTCCTCATCATCGGCGCCGGCCCCATCATCATTGGCCAGGCCTGCGAATTCGATTACTCGGGCGTGCAGGCCTGCAAAGCCTTGCGCGAAGAGGGCTACCGCGTGGTGCTGATCAACAGCAACCCCGCCACCATCATGACCGACCCGGCCACGGCCGACGTCACCTACATCGAGCCGATCACCTGGCAGACGGTGGAAAAAATCATTGCCAAGGAGCGCTCGCTGCACCCCGGCGGCTTCGCGATTTTGCCGACGATGGGTGGCCAGACCGCGCTGAACTGCGCGCTCGATTTGTGGCGCAACGGCGTGCTGGAGAAATACCGGGTTGAACTGATCGGCGCCACGCCCGAGGCGATCGACAAGGCGGAGGACCGACTGAAGTTTAAAGACGCCATGACCAAGATTGGTCTGGGGTCTGCGCGCTCGGGCATCGCCCACAGCCTGGAACAAGCCTGGGCTGTGCAGAAAACGCTGGGCTTTCCGGCGGTCATTCGCCCGAGCTTCACGCTGGGCGGCAGCGGTGGCGGCATTGCCTACAACCCGGAAGAGTTCGAAACCATCTGCAAGCGCGGTCTGGAGGCTTCGCCCACCAACGAACTGCTGATTGAAGAATCGTTGCTGGGCTGGAAAGAGTACGAGATGGAAGTGGTGCGCGACAAGGCAGACAACTGCATCATCGTTTGTGCCATCGAAAACCTCGACCCCATGGGCGTGCACACCGGTGACTCCATCACCGTGGCGCCAGCCCAGACGCTGACCGACAAGGAATACCAGATCCTGCGCAACGCTTCGCTGGCCGTGCTGCGGGAGATTGGCGTGGACACGGGTGGCTCCAACGTTCAGTTCTCGATCAACCCGAAAGACGGCCGCATGGTCGTGATCGAGATGAATCCGCGGGTGTCGCGCTCGTCGGCCCTGGCCTCCAAGGCCACCGGCTTTCCCATCGCCAAGGTGGCGGCCAAGCTGGCCATCGGCTACACGCTGGACGAGTTGCGCAACGAAATCACAGGCGGTGCCACACCGGCGTCTTTTGAGCCCAGCATCGACTACGTGGTGACCAAAATCCCGCGTTTTGCTTTCGAGAAGTTCCCGACCGCCGACAGCCGCCTCACCACGCAGATGAAGAGCGTCGGCGAGGTGATGGCCATGGGCCGCACCTTCCAGGAGTCGTTCCAGAAAGCCCTGCGCGGCCTGGAAGTGGGCGTGGACGGAATGAACGAAAAGACCCAGGACCGCGAGATCCTGGAGCGCGAGCTGGGCACCCCTGGACCAGACCGCATCTGGTACGTGGGTGACGCGTTTGCTGCGGGCTGGACGTTGGACGAGGTGCACCACTTCACCAAAATCGACCCCTGGTTTCTGGTGCAGATTGAAGAGATCGTGAAGATCGAGCTGCAGCTGGAGAAAACCTCGCTTGCTGCCATCGACACCGCCACGTTGCGCGGCCTGAAGCAAAAAGGCTTCTCCGACCGGCGTCTGGCCAAGCAGCTGAAGACCACCGACAAAGCAGTACGGGAGCGCCGCATTGCCGAGAACATTCGCCCGGTCTACAAGCGGGTGGACACCTGTGCGGCCGAGTTCGCCACCGACACCGCGTACCTCTACTCGACTTATGAAGGTGAGGGGGATGGCGAATGCGAAGCCGAACCGACCACCAACAAGAAAATCATGGTGCTGGGCGGTGGCCCGAACCGCATCGGCCAGGGCATCGAGTTCGACTACTGCTGCGTACACGCCGCGCTCGCCCTGCGCGAAGACGGTTACGAGACCATCATGGTCAACTGCAATCCGGAGACCGTGTCCACCGACTACGACACCAGCGATCGCCTGTATTTCGAGCCACTCACGCTCGAAGACGTGCTGGAAATCGTGGACAAGGAAAAGCCGCTGGGTGTCATCGTGCAGTACGGCGGCCAGACCCCGTTGAAGCTGGCGCTGGACCTGGAGGCCGCGGGCGTGCCCATCATCGGCACCAGCCCCGACATGATCGACGCCGCCGAAGACCGCGAGCGCTTCCAGAAGCTGCTGCATGAACTGGGCTTGCGTCAGCCGCCCAATGCCACCGCGCGCACCGAGGCCGAGGCGCTGGAGAAGGCTGCTGCGCTGGGCTATCCCCTGGTGGTGCGCCCCAGCTATGTGCTGGGTGGCCGCGCCATGGAAATCGTGCACGAACAGCGCGACCTGGAGCGCTACATGCGCGAAGCGGTCAAGGTCAGTCACGACTCGCCGGTGCTGCTGGATCGCTTCTTGAACGACGCCATCGA
>JAIFNE010000180.1 GCA_020047875.1 Hydrogenophaga sp. | reverse complement strand
CAGCAAAGCCCAGGCCAGCATGCCCACCAGAATGAAGGGCCGCTGGATCACGTCGTCCACCGTGGCGGCCAGCAGCAGCCCCTGGTCGAACCAGGCGTAGGCCAGCAGATGCAAACTGGCGTAAAAAAACACGAACAGGCCCAGCATGCGGCGCCAGCGCGCGAGCACCGGCAGGCCACAGACAACCCGCAACGGAGTGACCGCCAGCACGATCACCAGGAAGCGCAGGGTCCAGTCGCCCAGGGAGCGAATCAGGGCCTCGGCCGGATTGGCGCCCAGCTGATCGTTGACCGCCGCCCAGAACAGCCAGACCGCCGGAAGCAGGCAGAGGACAAACAGCGCTGGCTTGACCGCACCATGGCCCAGCCATCGGTTCATGGCGCTGCGCAGCGTGGACGCCGCGAGCGGGTTCTCGCCTGGGTCAGGCGCAGCGCGGGACGGCTCCCGGGTCACGTCAGAAGAACTTGCGCAAATCCATGCCCGCGTACAACTGGCCCACCTGGGGCTCGTAGCCGTTGAACATCAGGGTCTTGCGCCGCCTGGCGAGCAAGCCACCCTCTTCGCCAATGCGGCGCTCGGTGGCCTGGCTCCAGCGCGGGTGGGACACATCGGGATTCACATTGGAATAAAAACCGTATTCCTGTGGCGCGGCCAGATTCCAGGCGGTGCGCGGTTCCTTGTCGGTTAACCGGATTTTCACCAGCGACTTGCCGCTCTTGAAACCGTATTTCCACGGCACCACCAGCCGCAGCGGTGCGCCGTTCTGGTTCGGCATCACCTCGCCGTACATGCCGAAGGCCAGCAGGGTCAGCGGGTGCATCGCCTCGTCGAGCCGCAAGCCCTCCACATACGGCCAGTCGAGCACATTCGAGCGCAGCCCGGGCATGGTCTGCGGATCGGCCAGGGTGACGAATTCAACGTACCTGGCGCTGCCCAGCGGCTGCACCTGATTGATCAGGAGTACCCCACCCAGGGAATCACCATTGACCAGCCTTCCACACAGCGAAGGCGGTACACGCGCTCTTCCATGGCGCTGAGTTTGAGCAGGCTGTCGATGTCAAAGGTGCGCGACTTGCTCACCAGACCTTCGACCGACACCGTCCAGGGGCGGGTGCGCAGCGACTGCGCCTTGGCCACCGGGTCAGCCTTGTCGGTGCCGAATTCGTAGAAATTGTTGTAAGTGGACGAGTGCTCGTAGCGTGTGAGGGCCTCCATGGTGCTCGCCCCCGGGACGCTGGAGCGCCCGGCTGACAACGGCGCGAGCTTGCCCGGCCGCGGCGTTGCGGCCTGCGCCAGCGCATCGCGCGCGGCCCAGGTGCCCAGTGCGGCACCGCCAGCACCCAGTGCGATACGCTGCATCCAGGTACGTCGATCGAGATAGGCCGAGCGCGGTGTGATGTCGGCGCTGCGAATGATCATGGCTGGGCTCCTGTGCGACTCGTTGGTCGGAACCGCCCCATTCTTGCAAAATTCCGGTGCAGCCACGCCGCACCGGGGTTTTGCGTCACAGCTCGCCGTAGCTGTGCAGGCCCGAGAGGAACATGTTCACGCCCAGAAAGGCAAAGGTGGTGATGGCCAGCCCGGTGAGCGCCCACCAGGCGGCCACGGTACCGCGCAGGCCTTTCATCAGCCGCATGTGCAGCCAGGCCGCGTAGTTCAGCCAGACGATCAGCGCCCAGGTCTCTTTCGGGTCCCAGCTCCAGTAGCCACCCCAGGCCTCGGCGGCCCAGAGCGCACCCAGCACGGTGGCGATGGTGAAGAAGGCAAAGCCCACCGCAATCGCCTTGTACATCACGTCATCCAGCACCTCAAAGCTCGGCAGGCGCTCGGCAATGCGGCGACGGCCGAACATAATGGCGCCCACGATCAGCACTGACACGCCGAAATAGACAAACCAGTAACTGCCGCCCTTCTCGGCCGCCGACTGGCGGAACACGATAGGCTCCAGGCACAGCACCAAGCCCAGCACCCACAGCGGGGCCAGCTTGTACCAGCGGGTTTCGGTGGCGCTCTGTTTGATCAGGTAGGCAAACGCCAGCATGGCTGCGATGGCGAAGGTGCCATAGCCGATGAAGTTGGCGGGCACATGCAGTTTCATCCACCAGCTCTGCAGCGCCGGCACCAGCGGCTGGATCGCGTGGGCCTCGCGCACCACCGTGTACCACAGCAAAAAGCCCACCGCCGCGCTGACCACCAGCATCGAAAACGCACCCATGGAGCGGGTTTTGTACTGGTCTTCGTAATACAGATAAAAGGTGGTCGTCATCCAGCAAAACAGCACGAACACCTCATACAGGTTGCTGACCGGGATGTGCCCGATGTCGGCGCCAATCTGGTGGCTCTCGTACCAGCGCACCATGGTGCCCACCAGCGCCAGCGTGACCGCCACCCAGGCGATGCGCGAACCCAGCAGCTCAAAGGTGTCGCCCGCTCGGGTGAGCATGCCCACCCAATAAAAGAGCGTGCTCATGAAGAACAGCATGCTCATCCACAGAATGGCCGACTGGCTGGAGATGAAGTACTTCAGCATGAATACCTGGTCGGCACGCGCCAGATCGGCGCCGCCCGCCGGCGTCTGGTACAGCCAGATCGCCAGCAGTGAAAACACCGCCACCGCCACACTGAGGGCACGCAGCGGTCGCCAGAACCAGCCCAGCCAGATCAGGCTGGGCACCGCGCCGGCCAGGATGGCCTTTTCATAAAAATCCATCGCGGCGCCGTAGCGCACAAACGCCGCCGCCGCCCCGGCAACGATCAGGGCGGCGAACAGCCAGTCCCACGCATCGCGGCGCGCGAAGTAGCCAGGCTGGTGATCCGAACCGTTGTTCTTGAGTTCAATGGTTTGGGTGGACGTGGCGGTGGCGGTGTTCATGCGGGCACCTTCAACAGTTTGGTTTTCAACACATCAAATTCCTGATCGGACTCCATCGTCTTGCGGTTCGACGACAAGGCCATGCTGGCCTGCGAACGGCCATCGACCGTGGGCGCAAGCCAGACCCAGATGCGCCGCTCGCGCACATACAGCATGGCAAAAACGCCGAGGATGAGCAAGAGGCAGCCCAGGTACACGATGTTTTGCCCAGGCGCGCGCGCCACCTGGAACACGCTGGCCTGCACATGCTCGAAGTCCTGGAGTTTGAAGGTCACGGGCGCCGGGTAGTAAAACGCATCGCTCAGACTGAGCACGGTGTTCGTCATGAAGGTCTGGGTGGTTTCGTCACGCGGCAACGGCGCCAGGCCGGCACGCTCGCGGGCAATTTGCATCAGCTCGAACAGCGTGCCGTTGAGGATGCGCACCAGCACATCGCTGGCGCGCTCGCGCTCGGCGGCGGGCACATTGGCTTCCAGAAAGGCCGACACCGAGGGCAGCCCGCCCCGGGCAGGCTGCGAGGGCATGTTGGCGTTGCCCGGAATGTCGATGCGTTCGGCACCCGCAAACAGGTCGAGCGCTCGGGCGGCAGACCCCTGCAGCGCATCCGACAGGCCGGCACGCCCGCCCTCAACCGCCGACGTGGCATACCGCTGAACCGCCAGCGCACGCAACGCCGGATCGGCCAGCGCAGCGCGCAACAAGACAAAGTCGCCCAGGCTGTCGTCGCGGTCCACTGGCACGCGCAGGTAGCGCATCGGCTCGGCTGGCGACTCGCGCATGCCCAGCAAATACATGCGGGCACCGTCAATCTCCACCGGCAGCATGTAGTTGTTGTATTCAATCGCCTGGCCCGAGGCATCGCGCAGCTTGTAGCTGATGCTGGGGCCCACATTGCGCAACACCTTCTCGGTCACCGTCTTGTGACCAGACCCAAGCCGGCTCTCGATCGCCGAACGCAGATCGACGCCGCGCACGTCGGTGCCCGAGACGCTGCCGCCCGAGAAGTTTTCCACGTTGATCACGCGCAAACCGGTGAACTCCAGCGTCAGCGCTTCCGTTCCGTTGGTGAGCGGGGCGGTGCCGCCAATCACGCCAGACACCTGAAACGGCTGCGCCTTGCCATTCAGCGGCAACGCCTGCAACGTGACCTTGGAGCCGCCGTCGTCAAAGCTCGACTGGTAAATGTTGATGCCGCGGTGGCTGGCCGGGTGATTGACCTCGACCCGGGTCGCCTTTTGCTCGCCGGTCTCGTGGTCGTGGATCACGATGTCGCTGGCGAACAGCTTGGGCATGCCGGTGTCGTAGTACTCGACGACAAACTTTTTCAACTCGACCGAAAACGGCAGATCCTGCAGCAACACGCCGTTGGGCTGCGCCAGGATGGCCGTGCCGGCGGTGGTGCCCTCGGTGACCAGCAAATTGCCTCGGAACGTGGGGTTGCTCGGCGAGAGCCGGTGCTGGGCCGGCACATCGGCAATCAACCCGCCGCCGGCGAATGGGGTCTTGCCGTTGAACCACATCTGCGCGCGCACCATGAGATCGCCATCGAGCAGACCGCCAATACACACCAGCACGATCGCGCTGTGGGCCGCGAGATAACCGATCTTGTTGGCTGTGCCTTTTTTGGCTGCCACCATCCAGCCGGTTCCGGCCTCGCGCTCGCGCGACTGCAGCTTGACCTTCCAGCCGCTGGCCAGCAGCGTTTGCCCGATGCGGTTGGCCGCCACCTCGGCGCTCTCGTCCAGCGTCTGCTCCGCACGGCTGGGGAACGCCTTCAGGCTTTGCTCGCGAACGTTTTCCTTGAAGGTCTTGAAGTCGGCAAATATCTTGGGCGTGTTGCGCGCGATGCACAGGCTGGTGCTGGTCACCAAAAACGCCAAAATCAGCAAAAACCACCAAGCGCTGTACACCGAAAACAAACTGGCGCTGGCAAACACGTCGGCCCAGAATGGACCAAACTGATTGACGTAATTGTTCAGCGGCTCATGCTGCTTGATCACGGTGCCGATCACCGAGGCGATGCAGATCACCGTGAGCAGCGAGATCGCGAACCGCATGGAAGACAGCAGCTCGACCAGCGCGCTCAGCACGCGCGAGCTGGTTTTGAGCTGCAAACCTTCAGTGGATACGGTCATGGGACCTCAGGAGCGGGTAAACACAACGAACAGGGCTGACATGGAAACTCTGGAACTCACCCTGCCTTGGGGTCGATCCGGCTCAGAGGTTCCATCGAACAGCCATCGATTGTGCCCACGAAAATTAACGCTACCTGATGTCAAGAGCCGCCACATGGCGGCTTCAACCAGCGCAGCGGCTCAGCGGAGGCCAGCAATGTAGTCGGACACCGCTGCGATTTCGCGGTCATTGAGCTTGGCAGCCACGCCCGTCATGGCGGCGTTGTTGGCGCGCGCGCCTGAACGAAACGCCTTGAGCTGGGTGGCGGTGTACTCGGCGTGCTGACCCGACAAACGCGGGTACTGGATGGGCAGGCCCGCGCCATTCGGGCTGTGGCAGGCGGCGCAGGCGGCAATCTGCCGGTCTGGAATACCACCGCGGTAAATGCGCTCGCCCAGCGCCACCGTGTCTTTGTTGGTAGCGAAACCAGGCGTTCCCTTCTGGCTGGCGAGCCAGAAGGCCATGTTGTTCATGTCTTCGTCCGACAGGGCAGACGCAAAACCCTTCATGATCGCGTTGTCGCGCTTGCCCGACTTGTATTCCTGCAGCTGCTTGACCAAGTATTCCGGGTGCTGCTGCGCCAGCTTGGGGTTGGCTGGCGTTGCCGAATTGCCATCGGCAGCGTGGCAGGCCACGCACACCTGGCCATACAACGCAGCACCCTTGGCCAGATCGGGCTTGGCCGCCTGCGCCTGAACGCTGAAAGAGAAAGACAGCGCAGCGGCGGCACAGAGGAGCGAAACGGGCAATTTCATGAAGGGCGGGCGTCGCGAGCGACAGGTTCAGGTTGCACGGGGCTGCCCGGAAAAGCAGCGCAGACTTTAAATTTTACAATGCCACACCGGGCTGTTCCGGAAAAGCCCCCCATGAACCACTCTCCCATTTCCCGCCAACCCCGTCCGCCAACGCCAGGCCCAGCTCATCTGCGCGCGCCCGCCGCGACAACGCCTGAGGCCAGGCGCGCCCACGCCTGGCTGCACACGGCGCGCTTTCTCACCACAGCGCCGCAGCTGGAGCACCTGCCGGCGCTGGCGGTGCCGGAGATTGCCTTTGTGGGACGCTCCAACGCGGGCAAGTCCACCTGCATCAACACGCTGACGCAGCAAAAGCGGCTGGCCTTTGCCTCCAAAACGCCGGGGCGCACCCAGAGCATCAACCTGTTTGCGCTGGGCAAGCAGGGCGTGACCGACGCGGTGCTGGCCGACCTGCCAGGGTATGGCTACGCCGCCGTGCCGCGCGAGGCCAAGCTGCGCTGGCAACGGGTGATGGGCAATTACCTGATCACCCGCGAAAACCTCAAGGCGGTGGTGCTGATGTGCGACCCGCGCCTGGGGCTCACCGAGCTGGACGAAATCCTGCTCGATGTCATCCGGCCGCGGGTGGCGCAAGGGCTGGAGTTCCTGATTCTGCTCACCAAGGCCGACAAACTCAGCCACGCCGAGTCGCAAAAAGCCCTGTCGATCGCCCGGCTGCAGTGTGGCGGCGGGCAAGCCAAGCTGTTTTCGGCGCTGAAGAAACAGGGCCTGGACGACGTGGCCACCCTGCTGTGGGACTGGAGCCACGGCCCAGAGCAGCCTGCCGCCGCGCCAGCACCCGCCGCAGAGGAAGAGCCCCCGGCGCTGGACTGAACGCCCGCGATTTCAGGGCGCTTCAGTCTTTGCCGTAAAAGCCCGACTCACCGGGCGGGCGGGTCTTGAAGCGCTTGTGCACCCAGTAATACTGTTCGGGCATGGTGGCAATGAAGGCTTCAAGCCGGCGGTTCATCAGGGCGGTGTCGGCCACGGCATCGCGGGTCGGGTAGTCGGCCCAGGCGGGCATGACGGTCACCTCGTAACCCTGCGGCGTGAGCCGGCTGACCACCGGCACCACCTGCGCGTCGGCCAGGCGGGCGAAGCGCGACAGCGAGGCAATGGTGGCCGCGGGCACGCCAAAAAAAGGCACGAACACCGAGTCGCGGGCGCCGTAGTCCATGTCGGGCAACAGATAAAGCGGCTCGCCGCTGCGCAGCGCCGCCACCAGCGGTTTAAGCCCGTGGCGCATCGCAACGATGTGCGGGTTGCCGAAGCGCTGGCGCCCCTGCGCCATCCAGCGATCGACATCGGGGTTGAGCTGTGCCGCGTACAGCCCGCAGCAGCGCCGCGGCAGATGCACGGTGAGCGCGGTCCAGCCAGCGTCCATGCCCACGAAATGCGGGGCAAACAGCACCGTGGGGCGAGTGCCGGCCAGCGCCTGAAGGTCGCCGGTGAGCGTCAACCGCTGGGCCACCACCTTGGCAGGCGCTTCCCAGAGCCAGCTGCGGTCGAGCCAGGCCTGCGCGAAACGCACGAAATGTTGGCGCACCGCGCGCCGCGTGTCGCGCCCGCTGGCGGCGGGAAAACACAGCAATGCGGCGTCGGCGAGCTGCCACCGTGTGCAACACCTGACCGAGCAACCAACCCAGCGCCCGCAGCCAGGGCAAAGGCAGCCAGGCCAACGCCCGCATCAGCCCCAGGCCAACTCGGTTGCGCCAGTGCGATGACGGCGCACCTGTTCTGGAAGCGTCAGGCGAGGCGCTCATGGCACGCCCGCGAAATAGAAGGGGAGCAGAACGGCACGAAGGGATTCAGGCGGGGGGAGCCAGGGGCGCCGAGGCTCGGGGCGGCTTGTAGCGGTCGTAAGACCAAAGATATTGGCGCGGGCATTCTCGCACCAGCCGCTCCATCGCCTGGTTGATCTGCTGCGCCGCCCGCATCGGTTCGGTCGTCAGCGTGTCGCCCAGCACCTGACTGAGCGGGCGAACATGCACCAGGTAGCCCCGGCCCCAGGGCAGTCGCTCGCCCCAGGCGAGCACAATCTGGGTATGGGCGGTGTGGGCCAGGCGGGCCGAAAGCGTCATGGTGTAAGCGTCCCGGCCGAAAAATGGTGCCCAGACGCCCTGCCCTGCGGGTGGCACCTGATCGGGCAGCAGGCCCACCGCATGGCCGGCCTTCAGCGCCTTGATGAGTTGTTTCACGCCAGCCAGCGTGGTGGCGG
>JAIFNE010000138.1 GCA_020047875.1 Hydrogenophaga sp. | reverse complement strand
TGCTGCAGATTCACGCGTTGCCCTCCAGGGCAATCTGCGCGAGCAGCGTCGTGAGGCGCGGATCTTCGCCGGCGGTGGGCAGTTGCTCCAGGCGCACGCCCGGATGCCGCACGGCAAGCTCTTTCATGATTTCGGGCAGATCTTCGCGGGCATGTTTGCCCATGCCGAAAAACAGCGGCAGCACCCGCACCGTGGTGGCGCCCCGGGCCACCAGATCGGCCACCGCGCTCACCATGTCGGGCGATCGCGCAAGGCAATCTGATGCGCCACCGCTTCAACCGGCGCACGCCACAGCGGGTCTCGCGAACCATGGGCAAATACCACCACGCCAATCATTTGTTGAATTCCTATCGTCGCAAAACCAGCCAGCCAAACGCGCCCAGCGAGAAAACCGAATAGATCAGCGCCGGGGCCGCCGCGGTCAGCCAGGGCTGCCACTGCCGAAGGTTGCCGATGTAGCCAAACGCGTTGTTGAGCAGAAAGAAGCTGATGCCGATCATCACGCCCATGAACACATAGCCGGTGATGCTGCCCGAGCGGAAATGCAGGTAAGCAAAGGGCAGCGCCAGCACCACCATGACCAGGCAGGACAGCGGGTAGAACACCTTGCGCCAGAACTCGATTTCGTAGCGCTGGGCGGTCTGGCCATTGGCCTCCAGATGCTGCACATAAGCAAACAGATCGATGGCTCGCATGCGATCGGGCTTCAGCAGGGCAACCGAGACCATTTCGGTGCTCAGGCTGCTGGGCCAGCGCAGGCTGGGCACATCGGTGCGGGTGATGCGCGCCGAGTCCAGGCCAGCGGTGTCGAATTCGCGCCGCTGCACCTGCATGAGTGTCCAGGAATCGTCACCTTCAATCTGCCCCGAACGGGCTTGCAGGGTGGAAACCAGAAAGCCGCGGTTGTCAAATTCGAAAATACGCACATCGCTCAGCGCGCCCTGCGGCGACAGCGAACCCACGTTGACAGAGAAATTGCTGTAGGCCTGTCTTTCCTTCAGCCAGGCGCCAGTCTGCCCCACGCTGATGCCGCCCCGGTAGTTGGCCTTCAGCAGTTGTGCCGCGCGGTCGGCGGCCGGTGCCACGTAGTCGCCGATGGCAAAGGTCAGCACCGCGAACACAGCGCCCAGGCCAACCAGGATGCGCAACGCCCGCCATGGACCCAGGCCGCTGGTGCGCAAGATGGTGTATTCGGAGCCTTGCGCCAGGCGAGCCAGCACGAACACCGAGCCGATCAGCACCACGATTGGCATCAGCTCGTAGATGTGACTCGGCATCAGCAACGTGACATGAAGCAGGGCGTGGCGCAGCCCGTAAAGTTGGGCCGGATCGCCGATGGCGGGACGCCCGAGCTCGGCAAGTTCATCGACAAAGTCGAAGAAAAAAAACAGCGACAGAAAGGCCAGCAGCACAAAGCCCACCGCGGCCAGCACCTCGCCGTAGATCAAGCGCCGAATGGTCTTCATGGCACCGCCCTCGACGCGCCCGGACTCCGCTGGCGCCAGCTCGTCAGCAGACCCCGGATCGACAGGTTCCAGTGGCGTTTGAGAAGCCAGAGGGCTGCTGCAACAAACACACTGCCATGAAGTGCCAGCATCATCGGCATGAGGCCGATCAGCTCACGGCTGACCCAGCTTTGCCCCATGTTCAGCAGGTTGTAGTAAACGATGAAGGCGAACAGGGTGAAAAACAGGTTGCCGCCTCGGCCCGCGCGCGGATTGCCCGCGGTGGTGGCCAGGGCGATCAGCACAAAATTCACCGCCGTCAGCGCCATCCCTAGGCGCCAGCCCAACTCGCCACCGCTGGCCGGGTCGCGCGATTGCAACAGGTCCCAGGTGCTGCTCGACTTGAGGCGCCCGACACCACCGGTGGCGAGTGCGCGGTTGCCCACCTGCGTGCCGTATTCCTCGAATTCGCTGATCTGCAGGCGCTGGTCCACGTCGGTTTCCAGGCGCTGGCCGTTGCTGAGCAACAGGTACTGCTGGTCGCCAATCCACTCAATGCGACCTGAGCGCGCCGAAATGATGGACTCGCGCCCGTCAGGCTCGGTGCTGGAGACAAAAATGTTGCGCCCCTCGGTGCCATCGGTGGTGTTTTTGTCGATGAAAAACACGCGCCGCCCGCTGGACGACTCCTGGAACTGTCCTGGCGTGATCCGTTCAAGATCGCCGCGCCGCTCGAACCGGCTGCGCAGTTCGTCGCTCTGCTGATTGGCCCAGGGCCACACCAGAAAAACCATCAGGGTGATCACCGCGAGGATCGGCCATGCAAAACGCATCACCGGTCCGAGAAATCCCCCCAGCGAACGGCCGCTGGCAAACCAGATGATCATTTCGCTGTCGCGGTACATGCGCGAGAGCGTGAAGACGATGGCGATGAACAGCGCGAGCGTGAGGATGGTGGGCATGCGGCCCAGCACGGTGTACCCCAGCACCAGCATGATTTCTTCCGGGTTCACGCTGCCCTGCGAAGCGAGTCCAAGCGTGCGGATCAGCAGCATCGTCAGCACAATGGTGAACAGCACCACCAGCGTGGCGCCAAAGCTGCGCGCCAGCTCTTTGCGAATGGACGAATGGAATAACATCAATCAACCAAAAAGGAATAGGCAATTATGGACTTCGAACTCAAATCCGTTTCCCTGGCAGAGGCTGCCAGCTGGTCTGCAGACGCGCTGGTGGTGCTGGTGTCCGACAGCCCGGCGTCGGCCGCGTCTGACTCGCCGCTGGCCGCGCTCATTGCTCAGGCCCACGGCAGCGGCGCGCTCGAATCGGGCGTGGCCAAGTTGTTGTCTGCCTACCAGGTGAGCGGGGTGCAGGCGGCCCGGGTGCTGCTGGTGCGCGCGGGCGATGGCTCGCCTTCGTCGGTGCGCAAGGCGGTGGCCGCTGCCGTGGGCGCGCTCAAGCAGCCTGGCATTCAAAAAATCGCACTGATGCTCGGCCTGATCGAGCCCGATGGCGATGCGGTGAGCGCCGCCGTGCAGGCCTGCGCCGAAGCCAGCTACGTCTACACCCATACCAAGCCATCGGCCAAGGCGCGCGCGTTGCGCCGCGTTGTGATCGGGGTGAGCAAACCCGACGCGGTGCGCGACGGGTTTGCGTACGGCAAGGCGCTGGTGGTGGGCATGGAGGTAGCCAAGGAATGGGCCAATCGCCCGGCCAATCACGCCACGCCCAGCATGCTTGCCGACTGCGCGCGTCAGCTGGGTCGCAAGCCTGGTTTCAAGACCGAGGTGCTCGGGCCCAAAGAAGTCAAGGCGCTGGGCATGGGTGCGTTTCTTGCCGTGGCGCAGGGCTCGGCGGAGCCACTTCGTTTTATCGTGCTGCGGTACAACGGCGGCACCAAATCCAGTGCGCCGGTGGTGCTGGTGGGCAAGGGCATCACCTTCGACACGGGCGGAATTTCCATCAAGCCGGCGGCCGAGATGGATGAGATGAAGTACGACATGGGTGGCGCGGCCAGTGTGCTGGGCACCTTTGCGGCACTCGCCGAGGCGCGGCCTGCGATCAACGTGGTGGGGCTGATTCCAAGCTGCGAGAACATGCCCGATGGCTTGGCCATCAAGCCCGGCGATGTGGTCACCAGCATGAGTGGGCAGACCATCGAGATTCTCAACACGGATGCCGAGGGCCGGCTCATCCTTTGCGATGCGCTGAGCTACGCAGCGCGGTTCAAGCCGCGCGCGGTGGTTGACATCGCTACCCTCACCGGTGCCTGCGTGATTGCGCTGGGCGCCGTGCGCTCTGGCCTGTTCAGCCCGGACGACGGGCTGGCGGCAGCGCTGCAGCAGGCGGGTGAGGCCGCGCTCGATCCCTGCTGGCGCATGCCGCTGGACGACGATTACGCCGAAGGCCTGAAGTCGAACTTTGCCGACATGGGCAACGTGGCGGGTCGCGCGGCGGGCTCGATCACCGCAGCCAAGTTTCTCCAGAAGTTCACCGCCGAGTTGAACTGGGCCCATCTGGATATCGCGGGCACGGCCTGGAAGAGCGGTGCAGCGAAAGGGGCCACTGGCAGGCCCGTGCCTTTGCTGCTGCGTTATCTCGTGAGTGAGGCGCAAAGCCCGCTGCCCGACGTGCCGCCGCGCCGCAAGGCCCCGGCCAAGCGCCCACACAAGGGCTGATGTTTCGGGCTGTGGCGTGACCATGAGCGAGGTTGTTTTTCACGTCAATGCCGCCGACAAGCGAGCACACGCCTGCCGCCTGTTGCGCAAGGCCCATCTCCAGGGCGCTCGCGTGCTGGTGATGGCCCGAGGAGCACAAGAGGCGGATGCTCTGGATGCAGCGCTCTGGACCCTGGCTGGGCACGAGTTCATCCCCCACGCCAAGTTGACCGATGCGCCCGCTTTGCGGGCCCATTCGCCGATCCTGATTGGCCACGATTGGCCGGCTTCCATCCCGAACCCGCAAGAAACTGTGTTGCTGAACCTCAGCGAGGCGTTTCTGCCCGGCTTTGAGCAGTTTGCGCGGGTGATTGAGGTGGTGAGCCAGGATTTGCCGGACCGCGAGCGCGCCCGGGACCGCTGGAAGCAATACCGCGGCGTCGGCGTCGAGCCAGTGCACCACGATCTCGCGGCCGGCTGAGCGTTGTTCGGTCCGCCTCACTGTCATTGGGAGTGCCAATGGCCAAGCGTTCATTCTTCTTGCTGCCACGGGTAAACCCTGAATTGACCCCGCCCGCGAGATCGTTTGGCTCGATTGGTTCAATTTTGGGTTATCGTATTGGGTGTGGAGAACAAAGCTCCCTCCGCATTTGAAACCCATCCCTTTCGAGGAAAAACATGCAACTGAACTTCAAACTGGCCTTGATCGCTGCCGCAGTGGCTCTGGCCGCTTGCGGCAAAAAAGAAGAAGCCGCTCCGGTCGCTGCACCGGCGGCTGAGCCTGCCGTCGCGGCAGCGCCTGCTGGCGGCAACGTCATCAAGATCGGCCACGTTGGCCCGACCAGCGGTGCCATTGCCCACTTGGGCAAGGACAATGAGAACGGCGCCCGCATGGCGATCGAAGAACTCAACGCCGCGAATCTGGTCATCAACGGCGCTCCCGCCCAGTTTGAGCTGTTGCCTGAAGACGACGCTGGCGATCCTAAGCAAGGTGTTGCAGCGGCTCAGAAGCTGGTGGACGCCAAAGTGGCCGGCGTGATCGGTCACCTGAACTCGGGTACCACCATCCCCGCCTCCCAGCTGTACAACGACGCTGGCATCCCCCAGATTTCCCCCTCGGCAACCAACCCGAAGTACACCCGCCAGGGCTTCCAGGGCGCCTTCCGTGTGGTGGCCGATGACGTGCACCTCGGCGGCACGCTGGGCAAGTACGCGGTGGAAACGCTCAAGGGCAAGAACGTGGCTGTGATCGACGACCGCACGGCCTACGGCCAGGGTGTTGCCGACGAGTTCGAGAAGGGCGTGAAAGCCGCTGGCGGCACCATCGTCGGTCGCGAGTTCACCAACGACAAAGCATCCGATTTCAACGCCATTTTGACCACCCTGAAGGCCAAGAAGCCTGACGTGGTGTTCTTCGGCGGCATGGACGCCGTGGCCGGCCCGATGCTCAAGCAGATGAAGTCTCTTGGCATCAACGCCAAGTTCATGGGCGGCGACGGCATCTGCTCCAGCGAGTTGCCCAAGCTGGCTGGCGATGGCATGGCCGACGAGCAGGTCTACTGCGCTGAGGCAGGTGGCGTTGAAGGCGAGCAGAAGGCAGGCATGGACGCGTTCCGAGCCAACTTCCAGACCAAGTACGGCGCTGAAGTTCAGGTGTACGCACCTTACGTGTACGACGCGGTCAAGGTGATGGTGAACGCCATGGTGGCTGCCAACTCCTCAGACCCAGTCAAGTACCTGCCTGAGCTGAAGAAAACCAACTTCCAGGGCGTGACTGGCACCATTGCTTTCGACGAGAAGGGCGACATCAAGAACGGCGCGCTGACCTTGATGACCTACAAGGGTGGTGTGCGTACCCCTATCGCCGTGATCCGCTGATCTGCGGTAACGTTTGGGCTGCCCGCTACGGGCACCCTGCAAAAAAGGCCACTCAAGGGTGGCCTTTTTTGTGCCTCATTTCTGCCTCGTGTGCGTCGTTCTTGATGGGTTTCCCATTCTCCAACGATTTACCTGATGCAACTTTACGTCTTGATCGTGTGCGTTGTCAGCGACTCATATAGGTCGCACGAATGGATTCAACGCGCTCGCGGTTGGTGCCGAAGTCTTCGCGCCCCAGGCGGCTGGCGCTTCGCACCTCGATCACCCCCGCAGCGGGGTTGACCCAGAACTCCAGATCATCGACGAACCCCAGCCAGCGTGTGCGGGCTTGTGCGTACGCGTAGTCGGGCCTCTGCTGGATCACGCGCACGCCGGGCTGGCTCGCCAGCGCGCTCAGCAGCGCCTGCATGGCGGCATCGGGTGTGCCATG
>JAIFNE010000165.1 GCA_020047875.1 Hydrogenophaga sp. | reverse complement strand
CGCCGGCGCCCACCCCGTCCAGCCCAGCCACAAACGCGCTTAGGTTGTCGCGCACGCTGCGCGCGGCAAACTGGGCGGCCCGGCCATTGAGGTCGGTGCCGGCAGAGGCCGCGGTGGCGCTGGCATTGGGCACCTTGCTGGTGTCGGCCGCGGTGGCCAGCACCCGCTCGAACGGCACGCCCAGCTCGTCGGCCACGATCTGCGCCACCTTGGTGTTGAGGCCCTGGCCCATCTCGGTCCCGCCGTGGTTCACCTGCACGCTGCCGTCGGTGTACACATGCACCAACGCACCCGCGTGAGCGCCAGGCCTTTCTTGATCACCGGGCTCTTCGCGTTCCAGGCCGCGATCTGCTGGCGCCGCTCGCGGTAGGCGCTGGTGAGCGCGAGCTGGTTGATGAGAGGCTCCAGAATGTTGTCTTCCACCTTCATCTGGTAATGGGTGACGTTGCGCTCTTCAATGCCATAGAGGTTGCGCAGCCGCACGTCCACCGGGTCGAGCCCGAGCCGGCGCGCGATGTCGCCCAGGATGCGCTCGATCACGATCACGCCCTGCGGCCCGCCGAAGCCGCGGAAGGCGGTGTGGCTCTGGGTGTGGGTCTTGCAGCGGTAGGAGCTGATCGCCACGTCTTCCAGAAAGTAGGCGTTGTCGGCGTGGAAGATGGCGCGATCGGCCACCGGGCCGGAGAGGTCGGCGCTGAAACCGCAGTTGACCAGCATCTCCAGATCGAGCCCGCAGAGCCGGCCGGTGTCGTCAAAGCCGGCGCGGTAGTGGTAGGCGAAGGGGTGGCGTTTGCCGGTGATCATGAAGTCGTCGTCGCGGTCCAGGCGGAGCTTGACCGGGCAGCGCAGCTTGTTGGCGGCGATGGCGGCCCACACCGCCAGGTGCCCGGCCTGCGTTTCCTTGCCGCCGAAGCCGCCGCCCATGCGCCGGCATTCCACCGTGACCGCGTGGCTGGCCACGCCCAGGGCATGGCCCACCCAGTGCTGCACCTCGCCGGGGTGCTGTGTGCTGGTGTACACCCACCACTGGTTCTGCTCCAGCGGCAGTACATAAGCGATCTGGCCTTCCAGGTAAAAGTGTTCCTGGCCACCGACCTCGAACCGCCCTTCGAGCTGGTGCGGGGCGCGCTTGAGCGCGGCCTGGGCGTTGCCGCGTTTCACATGCACCGGCGGCAGCACGTAGCTCTCCCGTGCATGGGCCTCGTGCACGCTGAGCACGGCGGGCAGCGCTTCAATGTCCAGCTTCACCAGGCGCGCGGCCCGGCGCGCGGTCATCACGTCGTCAGCGACCACCAGCGCAATCACCTGGCCGACGAACTGCACGGTGTCCAGTGCGAACACAGGCTCGTCGTGGGCGAAGGCGGCGAGCGTGGTGTCGCCGGGGATGTCGCCGGCATCGATCACGGCGCGCACACCGGGCACCGCCAGCGCGGCCGATGCGTCCATGCTGCGCAGGATGCCGTGGGCCACCGGTGAGCAGACGGGCGCGGCGTGCAGCGTGCCGCGCACCTCGGGGATGTCGTCGATGTAGGTGGCGGCGCCCGCCACCTGGGCGCGGGCACTTTCGTGGGCCTGGGACTGGCCGGCTGCACGCAAAGATGGGCCCCCACGCTCCGCCGCTTCGCGGGTCGCCCCTTGCTGGGCGCGCCCCGGCCGGAGGCCGTGACCCTTCGTTCCGTCCAAGTCTGCGCAGGCAGACTCGGAGCCGCGGTCCTCAGCCCCCCCGGGGGGCTGATTTCCCTTGGGGCGGCCCGGCGGGAAATCGGCATTGGGAGACGGTACCGCTGGTGCCGTGATGGAGACCGTGATTCTGTCGGGTGCGTTCATGCCAGTGCCTCCAGGGTGGCCAGGCTTTCCAGGTTGATGTGGGTCTGCCCCTGGCTTTCCAGCCAGAAGCGCTGCAGCAGGTTGCCCAGCACCGTCTGGCGGTAGCTCGCGCTGGCGCGCATGTCGGAGATGGGCTGGAACTCGGCGCGCAGCGTGGCCATGGCGGCCATCACCGTGTCGGCGTTCCAGGGCTGGCCGCGCAGCGCGGCCTCGGTCTGGCGGGCCCGCACCGGCGTGGCGGCAACGCCACCGGCGCCGATGGAGGCGGCTTTCACCACGCCGTCCTTGACCGTCATCTGGATCGCCAGGCACACGGCCGAAATATCGTCGTCGAAACGTTTGCTGATCTTGTAGACCTTCATGGCTTCATCCGCGACGGGCCGCGGCACCTTGATCCAGGCCAGCAGCTCGTCGGGGCGCATCACGTTGGTGCGGTAGCCGGTGTAAAGGTCTTCCAGTCGCAGTTCGCGGTGGGCAATCTCGCCGCCAGCGCGGGTGCTTTTCCAGCGCATCAGCACCACGCTGGCGCCCAGCGCGATCAGCAGCGGCATCGAGTCGCCGATGGGCGAGCCGTTGGCCACGTTGCCACCCAGCGTGCCCGAGTTGCGCACCGGCAGGCCGGCAAAGCGTTGCGCGAAGCTGCCGAGCTCGGGGCGCTCGGCCAGCAGCGCGTTGAAGGCTTCATGCAGCGTGACGGCTGCGCCAATCGCGATGTGGTGCGCGTAGGTTTCCACCCGCCGCAGCTCGCGCGCGGCGGTCACGTCGAGCACCTGATTGAACTGGCGGTGTTGTTTGGTCACCCACAGGCCCACATCGGTGCATCCGGCGACCACCTGGGCCTTGGGGTGTTTGGCGCGCGCCTGCAGCAGCGCGCTGAGGCTGGTCGGGCGCAGGTAGGGCGCTTGTTTGGCGGGTGTGCGCTTCAGCGCCGACAAGGCGGCCAGGGTGCTGGGCTCGTCCACCGCGCAGCCAGCGGGCAGCGGCAGGCTGCCCATGGTCTGGGCGGCGTCGAAAATGGGGCGGTAGCCGGTGCAGCGGCACAGGTTGCCCGACAGGTCGGCCTGCGCTCGCTCCCGCGTGATGCCCTGGCCGCCGCCCGTGTGTTGGTAGGTAGCGAACAGACTCATGACAAAGCCCGGCGTGCAAAAGCCGCACTGGCTGCTATGGCAGCGGACCAGGCTTTCCTGCACCGGGTGCAGCTCGCCCTGGTTGCCCTGGATGTCCTCGGCGGTGTAAACCGCCATGCCATCGACCGAATGCGCCAGCCGGATGCAGCTGTTGATGGCGCGGTGAACCAGCCGGCCGTTGACCGCTTCGCTGATCACCACGGTGCAGGCACCGCAGTCGCCCTCGCCGCAACCTTCCTTGGTGGCGGTCAGGTGCAGGTCGTCCCGCAGCACCTGAAGCAGGGTGCGGTCGGGTGGTACATTGCGCAGCGTCACGGGCTGGCCGCGCCGCAGAAAAGACAGGGAATGGGCGGGGGCTGGCGTTTTCATGGACGCCAGCATAGCGCCGCGAACCTGGCACAACATATGCTCAGGCATATGGCCGCCATGCCACACACGCCCCAGTCTCACGATCCCTGCCCGGTATGAAGTCCGTGTCCCTGTTCGACAAGATTGATCTGCACCTGATCCGCGTGTTGCACACGGTGCTGGTTGAGCGCAGTGTGTCGCGCGCGGCGTTGCGTCTGGGGACGCACCAGCCAGCGGTGAGTGCAGCGCTGAAGCGGCTGCGCGGGCTAGCGGGCGATCCCTTGCTGGTGCGCAGCGGCGCTGGCATGGTGCCCACCGAGGCCGGGCTGCGCATGGTGGAGCCCGCGGCCGACATCCTGCGCGCCGCCGAGCGGCTGTTTTCCGATGCGCGCAGCTTCGACGCCGCCACCGCGAGCCACGCCTTCAGCCTCGCGGCCAGCGACTACCTCGACCCGACCTTCCTTCCCCGGCTGGTGACCCAGATCCGGGCGCAGGCGCCCGGTTGCGGCATCGACATTCACCCGCTCTCGGCCGACGCCGATTACCGGCATCAGCTGGCGCAGGGCGAGGTGGATGTGGTGATCGGCAACTGGCCCAAGCCGCCAGACGATCTGCACCTGGGCCGGCTGTTTGGTGACGAGGTGGTGTGTCTGGTGGCCAGCCACCACCCGGCGGTCAGGCGCGGCTGGGATGCCGAGGCCTGGCTGGCGGCGGACCACATCGCGCCCATGCCCACCCACCCCGGCGCGCGCGGCGTGATCGACGACCACTTGGCCAGCCTGGGCCTGGTGCGCAAGATGGTGGCGCGCTGCCCGACCTTCGGGCTGATCCCCGCCATGGTGGCCGGCAGCCTGCTGGTGCTGACCACCGGGCGGCAGTATTGCGAGCGCTTTGTGGGCACGCTGCCGGTGCAGATCCTGCCGTGCCCGGTCGAATTTCCCCGCATGATGTACTACCAGCTCTGGCACGAGCGCACCCACGCCTCCAGCGCTGGGCGCTGGTTGCGCGAGCAAATCAAGACGGTGGCGGCCTCGCTGCGTCACCCCGAGGCGGCCGCTGCCTGAGCCAGCCCCAAGCCGCCCTTTCAGTTTGAGTTTCAAGCCATTGCCCGAGATCCCAACGCATGACCACGCCCCGACTCCAGCTCACCGGCATCACCAAGCGCTACCCCGGCGTGGTGGCCAACCGGGCCATCTCACTGCGCGTCTTGCCGGGCGAGATTCACGCGGTGCTGGGCGAGAACGGCGCGGGCAAGTCCACGCTGATGAAGATCATTTACGGCTCGGTCAAGCCGGACGAGGGCGCGGTGATGTTCAACGGCCGCCCGGTGCATGTGCGCAATCCGCAGGAAGCGCGCGCGCTGGGCATCAGCATGGTGTTTCAGCATTTCAGCCTGTTCGACACGCTGACCGTGGCCGAAAACGTGTGGCTGGGGCTGGACCGGTCGCTGTCACTGGCCGAGGTCAGCGCCAGCATCACCGCCAAGGCCGCGGAGTACGGGCTCGACATCGATCCAGCTCGCCCGGTGCACACGCTCAGCGTGGGCGAGATGCAGCGGGTGGAGATCATCCGTGCGCTGCTCACCAGCCCGCAGTTGCTGATTCTTGATGAGCCCACCTCGGTGCTGACCCCGCAGGCGGTGGACAAGCTGTTCAACGTGCTCCGAAAGCTCGCCGCCGAGGGCTGCAGCATTCTCTACATCAGCCACAAGCTGCACGAAATCCGTGCCCTGTGTGAGGCCTGTACCGTGCTGCGCGGTGGGCAGGTCACCGGCGACTGCGACCCGCGCAACGAGAGCAACGCTTCGCTCTCGCGCCTGATGATCGGCGCCGAACCGCCGGCGCTGCACTTGCGCACGCCGCAGGCCGGCGAGACCGTGCTGGCGGTGGCGGGCCTCAGCCTGGCAAGCGCCGAACCGTTTGGCACCGACCTGCACGACATCGCTCTGCAGGTGCGCTCGGGCGAGGTGGTGGGCATCGCCGGTGTGTCGGGCAACGGCCAGCGGGAACTGCTGCAGGCGCTCTCGGGCGAAGACCCGCGCGCGCCCGCGCAGTCCATTCGCGTGGCCGGGAAGGCCGCCGGGCGCCTGAGCCCGGGCCAGCGCCGCGCGCTCGGTCTGCACTTCGTGCCCGAAGAGCGCCTGGGCCGTGGCGCTGTGCCCGCGATGTCGCTGGCGCACAACCTGCTGCTGACCCGCGGCGACGCGGTGGGCCCGCTGGGCTGGATTCGCTTGGGCGCGCTGCGCCAGCAGGCCGCGCGCATCATCGAGCAGTACCAGGTGAAGGCCAGCGGACCCAACGCTGCCGCCAAGTCGCTGTCGGGTGGCAACCTGCAGAAGTTCCTGGTGGGCCGCGAGATCGAGGCCAAGCCCGCTTTGCTGATCGTGAGCCAGCCCACCTGGGGCGTCGACGTGGGGGCAGCCGCACAGATCCGCGGCGAGATCCTGGCGCTGCGGGATGCCGGTTGCGCGGTGCTGGTGGTGAGCGAGGAGCTGGAGGAGTTGTTCGAGGTCTGCGACCGCCTGCATGTGATTGCCAAGGGGCGCTTGTCGCCCTCGGTGGCGCGCGCAGACGCCACCACCGAGCAGATTGGCGAGTGGATGTCCGGGCTGTGGAGCACCACCGACCGCGCGCAAAACCTGGAGGTGGAACATGCTGCGGCTTGAGGCGCGCGCCCAGCCTTCGGTGGTCTGGGGCTATGCCTCGCCACTGCTGGCGCTGGCGATCACGGTGGTGATGGGGGTGGGGTTGTTTGTGTTGCTGGGCAAGGACCCGGTGCGCGGACTGCAGATTTTTTTCTGGGAGCCAATTCGAAGCGGCTACGCCTGGTCGGAGCTGATCGTCAAGGCCACGCCACTGCTGATCATCGGCCTGGGGCTGGCGGTGTGTTTCCGCTCCAACGTGTGGAACATCGGTGCCGAGGGGCAGTACCTGATAGGTGCCATTTTTGGTACCTGGGTGGCGCTGCAGGCAGACGCCGACACCGGGCGCTGGATCGTGGCGGCGGTGCTGCTGGCCGGGGTGCTGGGCGGTATGGTTTGGGCGGGCATCACCGCGCTGCTGCGCGACCGCTTCAATGCCAGCGAAATCCTGGTCAGCCTGATGCTGGTGTACGTGGCGATCCAGGTGCTGAATTACCTGGTGTATGGCCCCTGGAAAGATC
>JAIFNE010000108.1 GCA_020047875.1 Hydrogenophaga sp. | reverse complement strand
CGGCGGCGATCATCCTGCTCACCGACGGCCAGCGCACCACCGGCGTGCAGACCGAGGAAGCGGCCCAGATGGCGGCCGACCGCGGGGTGCGCGTGTACACCGTGGGCGTGGGCACGGTGGACGGCGAGGTGATCGGCTTCGAGGGCTGGTCGATGCGGGTGCGGCTGGATGAAGACACGCTCAAAGACGTGGCCAAGACCACGCAGGGCGAGTACTTCTATGCCGGCACGGCGGAAAACCTGAAGCAGGTCTACCAGTCGCTGAGCAGCCGGCTCACGGTGGAAAAGAAGGAAACCGAGGTGTCGGGCCTGCTCGCCTTGCTCGCGGCGCTGCTGGTGGCGTTTTCGGCGGGGTTCTCCCTGCTCTGGTTCAACCGCGTGCTCTGATTCAGCTGGTCTGGCGCAGTCGCTGGGCGCTCGCCGCCCGGCCAGCGGCACAATCTGCAGCCATGACACACGATGCAATGGTGGTGGGTGGCGGTATCGGCGGCCTGGCTTGTGCGGTGGCGCTGGGGCGCGCCGGGCTGGACATTCAGGTGCTGGAACAGGCCAGCGCGTTTGGCGAGGTCGGAGCCGGTCTGCAACTGGGGCCCAACGCGGTACGTGTCCTGGCGCACTGGGGGCTCACCGACGCCCTCAGCGCCTGCGCCGCCTTTCCCGAGGCGCTGCAGGTGCGCGATGCGCTGGGCGGTGCGCGGCTGGGCCGCCTGACGCTCGGCCCGCAGGTGCGCGCGCGCCACGGCCAGCCCTACGCCACGCTGCACCGCGCCGACCTGCATGCCCTGCTGCTGCAAGCGGCCCGCCAGCTGCCCCAGGTTCAACTGACGCTCAGCGCCCGGGTGGCCGGCTACACCGAAAGCGCCACGGGTGTGCGCGTGACCGGCGAGAACGAAACCGAATACGCCGCCCGCGCGCTGATCGGCGCCGATGGCCTGTGGAGCCGCGTACGCAGCCAGCTGCTGGGCGCCCAGCCGGTGCGCGCCAGTGGTCACCTGGCTTATCGCGGCATGGTGCGCAGCGCCGATCTGCCCGCCGCTTTGCGCGCGCCGCTGGTCACCGCCTGGCTGGGCCCGCGGCTGCACGCGGTGCACTACCCGGTGCGCCAGGGGGAGTGGTTCAACGTGGTCGTGGTGGTGCAGGGCGTGCTCGGCCAGGGCCATGGCGGCGCGGTGGGCGCTGACCCGCAGAGCTGGACCCACCAGGCCCATGTGGCAGACCTGCGGCGCACACTGGGCCCGACCCATGCCGACCTGCTGCAGATGGTCGACGCGGTGCCCCACTGGACACTCTGGCCCCTGAACGACCGCCCGCCCATGGGCGGGCCCCAGGAGCATGCCCGCGGCCGCGTGGCGCTGCTTGGCGACGCGGCGCATCCGCTGCGCCCCTACCTCGCGCAAGGGGCTGCGATGGCACTGGAAGACGCCTGGACCCTGGGGCGGCTCGCCGAGCAGCAACCCGCCGGCACCGAAATCGACTGGCCCGAGCTGTTGCAGCGCTTTGCCCACACGCGCTGGGCCCGCAACGCGCGGGTGCAGAGCCGCTCGCAGCGCAACGGTAGCATCTTCCACGCCAGCGGCCTGGTGCGCTGGGGGCGCAACGCCGCCATTTCCCTGCTGGGCGAGTCGCTGCTGGACCTGCCCTGGCTCTACGGCGGACCCCCGCAGCCGTAAACTCCCGCTCGTGTTCAACCTGCGCGCGTGCCGCTTGCCGGCTCCGCCCGCCCGATTCAGGAAACCCCGATGCATTCACCAACCTTCTTCCGTCGCCGCCGCGTTGTCTGGCTGGGCGCTGCCGCGCTGGCCCTGGGCGCCAGCCTGCCGCTGGCCACCGCGCAGGCTCAGGGCCAGACCGCGCCCTGGCCAAGCCAGCCGATCAAACTTCTGGTGGGTTTTCCGGCCGGGTCTTCGCCCGACCTGATGGCGCGCACGCTGGCCGAGCCACTGGCCGCGGCCCTGGGACAGCCGGTGGTGGTGGAAAACCGCGCCGGCGCCGGCGGCAACATCGCCGCGGCCGCGGTGGCCCGCGCCACCGACAACCACACCTTGGGCCTGATGATCAACGGCAACCTCACCATCGCCAAGATTCTCAATCCCGCCACGCCCTACGATCCACTGAAGGATCTCACGCCGGTGTCGCTGCTTGCGGTGGCGCCGCTGGTGTTGACCGCGCCGATGAGCGCACCCGCTGACGGCGCCGCGTTTCTGGCGGCGGCGCGCCAGAGCGGTGACCGATGGAACTATGGCTCGCCCGGCGTTGGCACCGTGGCCCATCTCGGCATGGAGCTGATCAAGTCGCGCGCGGGCATTGCGCCGCTGCATGTGCCGTATCCTGGCAACCCCCAGGTGATCACCGCCATGATGGGCGATCAGGTACAGATGGCCCTGCTGCCGCCCGGCCTTGCCATGGCGCAGGTGCGTGGCGGCAAGCTGCGCGCGATCGGCGTCACCTCGACCGGGCGCAGCAGCGTGGTGCCCGAGGTGCCCACGCTGACCGAAGCCGGTGTGCCCAACCTGCAGCTGGAAATCTGGAACGCGGTGGCCGCGCCCAACAGCCTGCCCAAGGCGCATGTGAAGAAGCTGGCCGCGCTGCTGACCGAGATCGTGCGCCGGCCAGACATTCGCGAAAAAATCCTGGCCCAAGGCTGGCAGGTCACCGGCACCTCGCCCGAGGGCCTGGGCAACCGGATTCGTCAGGACACCGCGGCCATGGCCGATGTGATCGAGCGCAACCAGATTCGCCCGAACTGACAGCCAGCAGCAAGCGCGCCCGCTCGTGGCGCGCGTCTGGCGCCTGATGTCAGTGGTGGTGGCCGTGCGCGCCGTGCGCGTGGCCGTGCGCCACCTCTTCGGCTGAAGCTGGCTTGACCTCCAGCACCTTCAATGCCACCTGCAGCGTCTGCCCGGCCAGCGGGTGGTTGCCGTCCAGCAGCACGGTGTCGCCCTTGATCTTCATCACGGTGAACGCCTGCTGCTGGCCCTGCTCGTTGGTGCCCTGCAGCTGCCCGCCCACCTTCACACCCGCCGGAAAGTCGCGTTTCGGGATGGTGGTGGCCAGTGATTCGTCGCGCTCGCCGAATGCGTCTTCGGGCGCCAGCACCAGGGTGGCGGCGTGGCCGGCCTCCTGTCCTTCAAGCGCTTTTTCGATGCCGGGCAGGGTGTTGCCGTAGCCGCCGTGCAGGTAGGCGCGCGGCGTCTTGCCGTCATCCAGCACCTGGCCCCTTGCGTTGGTGGCGCGGAAGGTGAGGGTGACGATGGTGTCTTTGGTGATCTTCATGGGAGGCTCCTGGGGAATCAACGGGTGGGGCGCACCGCGGACTTGGGGCGGAAGGCCTTGCAAACGTCATCGCGGCTTTCCAGATACGGGCCGCCAATCAGGTCGATGCAGTAGGGCACCGCGGCAAAGATGCCGTTGATGCGCTGGCTGCCGTCGGCATTCTTCAGGCCTTCCAGCGTTTCGGCGATCGCCTTGGGCTGGCCGGGTAGGTTGATGATGAGGCTGTTGCTCCGGATCACCGCCACCTGGCGCGAGAGGATGGCGGTGGGCACAAAGGCCAGGCCAATCTGGCGCATCTGTTCGCCGAAACCGGGCATTTCCTTGTGCGCCACGGCGAGCGTGGCCTCGGGTGTCACATCCCGCAGGGCGGGGCCGGTACCGCCGGTGGTCAGCACCAGCGAGCAGCCGGATTCGACCAGCTCGATCAGGGTGGCGCTGATGCGATCCGCTTCGTCGGGGATCAGTCGTGCGTCGAAGGTGATCGGGTTGTGCAGCGCTCGTTGCAGCCAGTCCCGCAGGGCGGGCAGGCCCTTGTCTTCGTAGGTGCCGGCGCTGGCTCGGTCGCTGATCGAAACGATGCCGATGCGCACCGGTTCAGAGGTGGGGAGAGATGTCATCGCGGGTTCACTCAAGCGGTGGGGTGCTGCTGGGTGCGGTGGCGGGTTCGGGCTCGTCGTCGCGCCCCAAGGTGGCGCGCACGAGCTGGAACAGCTCGCGGTAGGCCTTGCCGTGGCGCTGGGCCTCGCCAGGACGCTCACTCACTGCCTGGGCATCTTTGCGCGCCTGACGGATCAGGGCCCGCAGGGGCTGCACATCGGCCTGCGGGTCGTGCTGCAGCCACTGGGTGAGCGCGTCGTCGTTCGCCAGCAGCCGGTCGCGCCACTGCTCGGCCTGGTGCAGCGCCAGCGTGGCGGCGGCCGAGGGGCGGCGCTGCTCTTCGAGCGCGGCCTCGATCGCGGTCACGCTGGCCTCGTCGAGCTTGCGCATGAGCTTGCCGATGAACTGCATCTGGCGTCGGCGGCCTTCGAAGTTGGTGATGCGTTTGGCATCGCTCACCGCGTCCACCAGCTTCTCTGGCAGGTGTTCGGCGGCGACCAGCCGCGCGATCACGCTCTGGCCCAGCGTGAGCAGGCTTTCGCCCAGCGTCTGCAGGTGGTCGCTGGCCTTTTTCAGGTCGGTTTTGCTGGCCTCGGCCGAGCCTTTGAGCTCGCGCTTGAGTTCCAGATCGAGCTCGCTGCCCTCGGCCACAAAATGGCCCCGGACGTAGTAGCCTTTGGTGGGTTTGCGGGACATGGGGATGAAAGCGCATCACGGGGCCTGGGGACCGGCGGTGCGGGGGTTCCTGATCAGGGGTGGAGGCGAAAGGAGGGCGACAAGTATCATAGCTGCCGATATGAAAACCGCTGCCCACACCCCCGCCTCCGCTCCCGTTCCGGTCGAACAGCCGTTGCCGGGTTTCCAGTATCCCAGGGCCAGGTTCGAGGAGTTGGTTGATCTGGCGCTCGGCCATGCGAAGGCGCTTGGGGCAGTGGATGCTGCCGCCGAGGTATCCGAAGGCGCCGGGTTGAGCGTGTCGGTCCGCAAGGGTGAGCTGGAAAATGTGGAGCGCAACCGCGACAAGTCGCTGGGCGTCACGGTTTACATCGGTCACAAGCGCGGCAACGCGTCGACCTCCGATTTCTCTGCGGCTGCGGTGCGCCAGACGGTGCAGGCGGCCTACGACATTGCGCGCTTCACCGCCGAAGACCCTGCCGCCGGGCTGCCCGATCCCCAGGATGTGGCCGACGAGCAGCGCGATCTTGATCTGTTTCACCCGTGGGCGCTGACCTCCGAAGAGGCGCTGCAGATCGCACTGGCCTGCGAGGCCGCGGCCTTTGCCACCAGCAAGAGAATCAGCAACAGCGAAGGCGCGGGTGTGTCGGCCCAGCAATCTCATTTTTTCACCGCCCACCTGCGCGGTGGCGAGCGCGGCAAGCCCGGTATCTTCAGTGGCGGCTATGCCAGCTCGCGCCACAGCCTGTCGGTGGCGCCGATCGCCGGCAAAGGCGCCCACATGCAGCGCGATCACTGGTACAGCTCGCAGCGCGCGCCGCAAGATCTGGCCAGCCCGCAGGCGGTGGGCCGTTACGCCGCCGAGCGCGCGCTCTCGCGCCTGGGCTCGCGCAAGATCGCCACCACCGAATGCCCGGTGCTGTTTGAGTCGCCGCTGGCCGCTGGCCTGCTCGGCGCCTATGTGCAGGCCACCAGCGGTGGCGCGCTGTACCGCAAGACCACCTTTCTGGGCGACAGCCTGGGCAAGACGGTGCTGGCCAAGCACCTCGACATTCTGGAAGACCCGCACATCATCGGCGGCAAGGGCAGCGCGCCGTTTGACGACGAGGGTGTGCGCACCGCGCGCCGCCAGGTGCTCAGTGCCGGCAAGGTGAAGGGCTACTTTCTGTCCACCTACTCGGCGAGAAAGCTGGGCATGCGAACCACCGGCAATGCCGGCGGTTCTCACAACCTCACGCTCAGCAGCCGCCTCACCCAGCCCGGCGATGACTTGCGCGCGATGCTGAAGAAGCTCGGCCGCGGTCTCTTTGTGACCGAGCTGATGGGCCAGGGCGTGAACTACGTAACGGGCGATTACTCACGCGGCGCTTCGGGCTACTGGGTGGAAAACGGCGAGATCGCCTTTCCCGTTCAGGAAATCACCATCGCCGGTAACCTGAAAGACATGTTCAAAGGCATCGAGGCGGTGGGCGCCGACGCCTACAGCTATGGTGCCAAGACGGTGGGCTCGATCCTCGTCAACCGCATGAAAGTGGCTGGGAGTTAGTGTGGTGTTCGGCGCTTGATGGAACCAATAAAACCGATACAGCGATACCGGGCGGTATCGCGCGGATTTGCAACGCAGCCATGACTCAGAAGACGCGGTTTTATGTTCCAGATAGCGTCGAACACCACATTAGCAGGCCCACCCCCGCGCCGCGCCTGCGGCGCGTCACCCCCTCAAGGGGGCAACGCTGGCCGACCGGCAGAGCCGGATCGGCGGCGTTCTGAGGTGAGACATTGCGCATCGGCCATTTATGAACTCACCGGCGCGCAGTGGCCAAACCCAGGGCACCGAGGAGCCAGCTCTGCCGGGCCGCCAGTGCCGCCCCCTGGGGGGTGACGGCGAAGCCGGCGCGGGGGGCGATTCAGCGCTACTTCTTGCGCTGCACGAACAGGTTGCGGCGCGCGTCCTCGGGGTAGGCGAAGGTGATCCGGCCGCCTTTGACCTTGCCCATCACGAGCATGTTCTGCGTCATGGCGTCTTTGTCGTTCAGGCTGAACGGTTTGTCGTAGGTGGCCACCACGCCGTAGTACACACGCGGGATGTCTTCCAGCGCTGCCTTCACCGCCGGGCCAGTGAACTGGCCATTGCGGATTGAAAACAGGGCGTAGATCAGCAGATAGGTGGTGTCGTAAGCCTGCGCGGTGGCCATGGGCACACCCAGCGGGGCATTGAACTTGCGCGCGTAAGCGCTGAGGAAAGCGGAGCGCCGCTCGTTACTCGGCTCCGCAATGAAGGTTTGCGCCATGAGTGCGTCGTCTGCCGCCTGCTTGGCGCCGTCAATGAAGAACGGGAACGACAACGGCCACCCGCCGACCTGTGGCACGTCCCACTGCAGCGCGCGCCGGCCCAGCGCAATGGTGGCGTTTTCCGGGCCCACCGTGTAGCTGAAGATCACATTGGCGCCGGCCTCGCGCGCCGCCTTGAGTTCTGCAGACAGGTCTTTCACGCCGAGCGGAAAACGCGCGACGTAAGCGGGCTTGAGGCCCTTGGAAGCCAGAGCCGCCTCCACGTCTTTCAGGCCGGCCTCGCCATAGCCGGTGGCGTCGGCAAAAATGGCAACGCGGGTCCAGCCGCGCTTGACCAGATCGTCCACCACAAACGGCGCCTGAATGGCGTCGCGCGCCGAGGTGCGAAAGATGTAACTCTGAGGCGCGGGGTACTTGGCGGTAACCGGCGAACCGGTGGCGCAGGGCACGATCAGGGGTGACTTCGCGTTCTGGAACACCTCGATCGCCTTCATCGCCACGCCGGTGTTGCAAAAGCCGATGGTCGCGATCAC
>JAIFNE010000154.1 GCA_020047875.1 Hydrogenophaga sp. | reverse complement strand
TCGCCAGGGTTCGAGCAAGGCCAGCTCGTCGGCCGACGGCAGCCCCTGCGCCGAGCAGTCGGTGTTACCAAACAGGCCTTGCACGCGCTGGTAGGCACCGTAAAACATTTGCCGGTTCATCCACTCGTAATCGAGGGCGAGGCCCAAGGCTTCGCGCACGCGCAGATCGTCCAGCGGCGGGCGGCGGGTGTTGAGCACATAGCTCTGAAAGCCGGTGGGCAGCTTGTGTTGAAACTCCACCTTGACCAGTTCCCCGGAATCGAAACGCTTGCCGTTGACACGGCGCGCCCAGTCACCCGCCGAAAAGAAACGCATCAGGTCGAACTCGCCAGCTTTGAGGGCCTCCAGGCGCGCGGTGTTGTCGCGGTAAATCTTGACCAGCACCCGGTCGAAGTTGGCGGTGCCCCGCTTCACCGGCAGGTCACGCGCCCAATAGCCGGGATCGCGCACATAGGTGATGTCCCGGCCAAAACGGACTGGGCCAATCTTGTAGGGGCCGCTGCCGATCGGAATGTCCATTACCACCTGGTCGAAGGTCTTGCGTTGCCCGGTCTTGGGGTCGATCTCGTTGCCCCAGGCGCGGCTGAACACCGGCAGCGCGCCGACGGTGAGCGGCAGCTCGCGGTTCGGCTTGCGGAACCGGTAGCGCACCGTGCGCTCATCGATCACGTCAAGCCCGGCCACGTCTTGCAAGATGGTCTTGTAAACCGGCGAGGTGAAAGGCCCCATGAGCGTGTCGAAGCTGTGCTTCACGTCGGCGGCGAGCACCGGATCGCCGTTGTGGAAGCGGGCATCGGGGCGGAGCCGAAAGGTAACCGAGAGACCGTCAGGCGCGGCCACCACCTCGCTGGCCAGCAGGCCATAGCCGGCGCCGGTTTCGTCGAGCGAGCCGGTCAGCAGGCTGTCGAACATCAGCTCAGACAGGTAGGCGGGTGCGCTGCCGCGCAGGGTGAACGGGTTGTATTTGTCGAAGGTGGAGCTGCGCTGGTTGCTCACCAGCCGAATCTCGCCGCCTTTGGGAGCCACCGGGTTCACGTAGTCGAAGTGCGTGAAACCAGGCGGGTATTTGAGCTCGCCCCAGAGTGCGTAGCCGTGAGCGCTCCAGGCGGGCCAGGCCCATGTCATCAGGGCCGCCAGCACGAGGGCGCGTGCGCGGGATAAGCGCAGTCGGCTGGGGTTGGGGCACATGCGACAATTCTGCTGGATTTTTCTTTGGAGATAGAACAATGGGTTTTCTCACCGGCAAGAAGCTGCTGATCACGGGCGTGCTGTCCAACCGATCGATTGCTTATGGCATCGCCAAGGCTTGCCACCAGCAAGGCGCCGAGCTCGCCTTCAGCTACGTGGGCGAGCGCTTCAAAGAGCGCATCACCAACTTCGCGGCCGAGTTTGACTCCACGCTGATCTTCGACTGCGACGTGGGCGACGACGCTCAGATTGAGCGCATGTTCAGCGATCTCGCGCAGACCTGGCCCAAGTTCGACGGCTTCGTGCACAGCATCGGATTCGCGCCGCGCGAAGCCATCGCCGGTGACTTTCTGGATGGCCTCACGCGCGAAAACTTCCGCATCGCGCACGACATCAGTGCCTACAGCTTCCCGGGCATGGCCAAGGCAGCCTTGCCCTACCTGAACGATCGCTCCGCACTGCTCACCCTGAGCTACCTGGGTGCCCTGCGCATCGTTCCGCACTACAACACCATGGGGCTGGCCAAGGCGAGCCTGGAGGCGTCGGTGCGCTACCTGGCCGAGGCATTGGGTCCGCGTGGCATGCGTGTGAACGGCATCAGCGCTGGTCCGATCAAGACGCTGGCCGCCAGTGGCATCAAGGACTTCGGCAAACTGCTCGGCTACGTGGCCAGCGCCTCGCCGATCCGGCGCAACGTGACCATCGACGAGGTGGGCAACGTGGCGGCGTTCCTGCTGTCGGATCTGGCCTCTGGTGTGACCGCCGAGGTCACCTATGTCGACGGCGGTTTCAGCCAGACCGGCGGCATCAGCAAAGACAGCGCAGCGGTGACCTGAGCGAACGCCTCGCCCAGCCGCTCTTCACACACCGCCACCACCCATGCGCCGGTTCCTGGTGCCGGCCTGGGCCCAGGCGCCCGCGCTGACCCTGGCCAACCGGTACCACCCGGGCATTGATCACAGTGCCTACTGGGTGAGTGAAAAGCTCGACGGGGTGCGCGCGTACTGGAATGGCGCCGAGCTCATCAGCCGCGGCGGTCATCCGATTGCAGCGCCCGCCTGGTTCACCCAGGGATGGCCCGCCGAGCCGGTGGACGGGGAGTTGTGGGCTGGCCGCGGCGGCTTCCAGCAGGCGGTATCCACCGTGCGCCAGCAGATACCTGACGACGCGGCCTGGCGCCAGATCCGGTTCATGGTGTTTGACATGCCCGGGCACCCGGGCGATTTCACGCAGCGCGCGGCTGCCTACCGGCTGTGGGTGAATCAGCGGCAGCAGCCCTGGGTGCAGGCGGTGGAGCAAACCCGCAGCACTGGCCATGAGGCGCTGATGCGGCAGCTGATCGACATTGACCGCGCTGGGGGCGAGGGCCTGATGCTCCACCGCGGTGATGCACTCTACCGCGCCGAACGCAGCGACAACCTGCTGAAAGTGAAGCGCCACGACGATGCCGATGCCGAGGTGATCGGCTTTGTGGCGGGACGCGGCAAATACACCGGCATGACCGGTGCGCTGCGGGTGCGCAGTGCCGACGGGCGGGAGTTTCACATTGGGAGCGGCCTGAGCGATGCCTTGCGGCGCAACCCGCCTGCGCTGGGCACCTGGATCACCTACCGCCACCGCGGCCTGAACGACAGCGGCCTGCCTTGCAGCAGCCCAGGGACGCCTCCCCTTCAGGCTTGCCCGCGCCATCGCCAGCCGAGACGCCCCGCTGAGTCTTGACCCGCGGAATGCCGGGGACTCCCCGGCGCTCAGGTCACGCTGGCACGCTTGAGAAGGACATAAAGCTCATCTTTGAGCGAGAGCTTTTCCTTTTTCAACTGCTCGATCTCGGTCGGTGTACCGGGTTCGATGCCAGCTTCCTTGTTCTTGATCAACTGGTCGAGGCTGTTGTGCTTGTCGAACAGCCGGGTGAAGTGGGCATCGTGCCCTTTAAGCCGGGTGATGAGATCGCGGTATTCAGGAAACATACGTCAGAGCCTTTCATGTTGTGAGGACGTTGACTGTCAAGCCCGCAGCACCCTGCTGCACAGCGTCCCTAATTCATTGTGACGCCGTCCAAGGCAGATCCGATTGACGTAAGTCACGCAGCCACGCAATCGGCGAAATAACGCAGCACGCCGTCGGCGCCGACCTCTTGCACCAGACCATGAATGTCGGTCTCGAAGCCTGGGCACTCGTGCGCAAACGCCCGGTTGAACTTCAGGTAGTCCACGATTTTCTTGTTGAACACCTCACCCGGAACCAGCAAGGGAATGCCCGGCGGGTACGGCGTGACCAGGCTGGTGGTGATGCGCCCTTCCAGCGCGTCGATTGGCACGCGCTGCGTGGTCCGTTGGGCAATGTGCGCAAACGCGTCGCTGGGCTTCATGGCCGGCAAATGGTCGCTCAGGTACATCTCGGTGGTGAGGCGCGCAATGTCGTGCTTGGCATATTGGGCATGCACCCGCTGGCACAGATCGCGCAGGCCCAGCTGCTCGTAGCGCGGGTGCTTGGCGCAGAACTCCGGCATGATTCGCCACATCGGCTGGTTCTTGGCGTAGTCGTCCTTGAACTGCTGCAACGCCGTCAACAGCGTGTTCCAGCGGCCCTTGGTGATGCCGATGGTGAACATGATGAAGAAGCTGTAGAGCCCGGTTTTCTCGACCACCACGCCGTGTTCAACCAGGTATTTGGTGACGATGGACGCCGGAATGCCGGTGGACTCGAAACGCCCATCCAGATTCAGGCCGGGCGTGACGATCGTGGCCTTGATCGGGTCGAGCATGTTGAAGCCGGGCGCCATGTCCCCAAACCCGTGCCACGCCTCTTCACCGTCAGACGGCTGCACGCCATCGGCATCGGTGCGCTTGAGCACCCAGTCGCTGGCCCGGCCAATGCCTTCGTCCACCAGCTGATCCGGACCCCAGACCTGGAACCACCAGTCCTCCGCGCCGAACTCGGCATCCACCTTGCGCATCGCGCGGCGAAAGTCGAGCGCTTCGGCAATGCTCTCTTCCACCAGCGCGGTGCCGCTGGGTGGCTCCATCATGGCCGCGGCCACGTCGCAGCTGGCGATGATGCTGTATTGCGGGCTGGTGCTGGTGTGCATCAGATACGCCTCGTTGAACAGGTGCCGGTCCAGCTTGGTGTCTTGCGAGTCCTGCACCAGCACGTGGCTGGCCTGGCTGATGCCGGCCAGCAGCTTGTGGATCGATTGCGTGGCGTACACCACCGAGTGCTGCGGCCGGGCCCGCTTTTTCCCCATGGAATGGAAGCTGCCATAGAACGAATGAAACGCCGCGTGGGGCAGCCAGGCTTCGTCGAAATGCAGGTTGGCGATGTAGCCGTCGAGCAAGCCTTTGATGGTCTCGGTGTTGTAGAGCACCCCGTCGTAGGTGGACTGCGTCAGCGTGAGGATGCGCGGTTTCACCGTGTCGGCGTCCACGCCGGCCAGCAAGGGGTTGGCGCGGATCTTGGCCTTGATCGCCTCGACCTCAAACTCCGCCTGTGGAATCGGGCCAATGATGCCGTAGTGGTTGCGCGTGGGCTTCAGAAAAACGGGGATGGCGCCCGTCATGATGATGCTGTGCAGGATGGACTTGTGGCAGTTGCGGTCCACCACCACCACATCGCCCGGCGCCACCGTGTGATGCCAGACCATTTTGTTGCTGGTGCTGGTGCCGTTGGTGACGAAGAAACAATGGTCGGCATTGAAGATGCGCGCCGCATTGCGCTCGCTGGCACCAATGGCGCCGTTGTGGTCCAGCAACTGGCCCAGTTCTTCCACCGCGTTACACACGTCGGCGCGCAGCATGTTCTCGCCGTAGAACTGGTGGTACATCTGCCCGATGGGGCTTTTCAGAAACGCCACGCCGCCCGAGTGACCCGGGCAGTGCCAGGAGTAGGAACCGTCTTCAGCGTAGTCAAGCAGGGCTTTGAAAAACGGCGGCTGAATGCCTTCGAGGTAGCTCTTGGATTCTCGAATGATGTGACGCGCCACAAACTCGGGCGTGTCCTCGAACATGTGGATGAAGCCGTGCAACTCGCGCAGGATGTCGTTGGGCAGGTGGCGGCTGGTCTTGGTTTCGCCATAGACATAGATCGGCACATCGGCGTTCTTGCGCCTCACCTCCTGAATGAAATTGCGAAGGTTGAGCACCACCGGATCAAGATCGGGCCCCGGGCTGAACTCCTCGTCATCGATCGACAAGATGAACGCGCTGGCACGCGACTGCTGCTGCGCAAACTGCGACAGGTCGCCGTAGCTGGTCACGCCCATCACCTCGACCCCCTCGGACTCGATCGCCTGCGCGAGTGCGCGGATGCCCAAACCCGAGGAGTTTTCGGAACGAAAATCTTCGTCGATGATGACAATGGGGAAGCGGAATTTCATGGCGGTCCTCGACCCAGCGCGGGCAATGGGCAATGCCTGGAGGGAAAATTCAAAAGAATGAACTGGGAAGTGTACGGAAAAGCCTTGGTCGTCCAGGGCACGGCGGCCCGTTTGCCGCAGAATCGGCCCGAAGGCCTCTTGGCCCAACCCCTTTGTGGAGCATAGATGGCGGATTCAACATGGTGGTGGTTGCTGGCGGGCGCCCTGGTGGTGCTGGAATTGCTCAGCGGCACGTTTTACCTTCTGATGCTCGCGCTGAGCGCGGCGGTGGCAGCGATCGCCGCGCACCTGGGGGCGCCCCTCGTCACCCAGATCGTCGTGGCGTCGGTGGTCGGACTGGCATCGGTGGGGCTGTGGTACCAGGTCAAGAAACGCCAGCCGGGCGACCCCTCGGCGCGCGCGCAGCGCAGCGTGAACCTGGATGTGGGCGAAATCATCCAGGTGGATGCCTGGCTGCCCGATGGCTCGGCGCAAGTGAAGTACCGTGGCGCGCAGTGGCGCGTGGTGCAGCGACCGGGCAACGCACCGGCATCTGGCACCTACCGGATCGTCGAACTGGTGGGCAGCAGCCTGCTGGTTGAAAAAGTTTGAACCCCGTTTTGTTTCCCCAACCCTGAGAAATTCCCCATGGAAATCGCTGTCTTGCTTCTGGTCATTGCGGCCATTTTTGTTACCCGCTCGGTCAAGGTGGTGCCGCAGCAGAACGCCTGGGTGGTCGAGCGGCTCGGCAAATACCAGTCGACGCTGGCGCCCGGACTGAACTTTCTGGTGCCCTTCATCGACAAGGTGGCCTACAAGCACAGCCTGAAGGAAATCCCACTGGACGTGCCCAGTCAGGTCTGCATCACGCGCGACAACACGCAGCTTCAGGTTGACGGCATTCTGTATTTTCAGGTGACCGATCCCATGCGTGCGAGCTACGGCTCGTCCAACTACATCATGGCGGTGACCCAGCTGGCGCAAACCACGCTGCGCTCAATGATCGGCAAGCTTGAGCTCGACAAAACCTTTGAAGAGCGCGATGTGATCAATGCGCAAATCGTTGCCGCGATCGATGAGGCAGCGCTCAACTGGGGCGTGAAGGTGCTGCGCTACGAGATCAAGGATCTCACGCCGCCAGCCGAGATCCTGCGCGCCATGCAAGCGCAGATCACGGCCGAGCGAGAGAAGCGCGCCCTGATTGCAGCCTCCGAGGGCCGGCGGCAAGAGCAGATCAACATCGCCACCGGTGAACGCGAGGCGTTCATTGCGCGCTCCGAGGGCGAAAAGCAGTCGCAGATCAACATGGCCCAGGGCGAGGCCGCTGCCATCATCTCGGTGGCCGACGCCACCGCCGACGCGATCCGCAAGGTAGCCGCCGCCATCACGCAGCCCGGCGGACACGAGGCCGTGCAACTCAAGGTCGCCGAGCGCGCGGTCGACGCTTTCGGCAAAGTGGCGGCCGAATCCAACACCACCCTGATCGTGCCCGGCAACATGAGCGAGGTCTCGGCCCTGATTGGTACCGCCATGACGCTGATCGGCAAAACCCAGCCCAAGCCCTGACCGCACAACCCGCGCCACACCATGACGACCGAACCACGCAACGTACTGGGCGAGCCCCTGCAGTCCTGTTCCTACGCTCCCCTGACCGGGTATTTCCGCGACGGCTGCTGCCGCACTGACGAAAGCGATCTGGGTACCCATGTGGTCTGCGCCCGCATGACCGAGGCGTTTCTGGCCTTCTCGACCAGTCGCGGCAACGATCTGGTGACACCGCGGCCAGAGTGGCGCTTCGTTGGCCTGCGCCCGGGTGACCGCTGGTGCCTGTGTGTCCAACGCTGGGTGGAAGCCCTGCGCGCCGGCGTTGCGCCGCCCCTGGTACTGGCCGCGACCCATGAAGCCGCGCTGCAACACGTCAGCCTGGCCGAACTACAGCAACACGCCTGGCGCCCGACACGCGACGACAGCGCCGCAGCCGGCAGTTGAGCCCGAACCCGCCTGCTACAATCTGTGGCTTTGCGGAGAGGTGGATGAGTGGTTTAAGTCGCACGCCTGGAAAGCGTGTGTGGGTTTATCCCCACCGCGGGTTCGAATCCCGCCCTCTCCGCCACGACTATGAACAAGGGCCTACAGTGACAGACACTGCAGGCCCTTTTTCCTTGGTAAATCAACACTCTACAGAACAGCAAGGGACAAGGGCATACACTAGCAGGCATACCCAGACCGGGGAACAAACCGGGGAACGTAATGATGCTGTTCCCCGTTTTTCTGGTTTGACCGGGGAACAACCGACCGGGGAACGCCGATGCTCACTGATCCGCACTGTAAGAACGCCACATGCCCACCCGACAAAAAGCGGGCGCGGCTGACTGACACGGCCGGGCTCTACCTGGAGATATCGCCCGCAGGGTCTAAACGCTGGTTCCAGAAAATCTACCGGGATGGCAAGGAAACCCGGCTGGCGCTGGGCAGCTACCCGGCCATGGGCTTGACGGCGGCGCGGCGCGCGCGCGATGCGGCGAAGCTGCAACAGTCTCAAGGCACCGACCCGATAGAGGCGCGCAAGCTGCGCAAGATCAAAAGCAAACCCGAGGGCGCGACCTTTGCTGAGGTGGCGGCGGAACTGTTCGCCCTGAAAGCACCCGATTGGAGCGACACCCACCGCGTGCGAAGCGAGCGCATCATCAACGGCGACCTGGTGCCCGCGCTGGGCAAGTACCGCATCATCGATATCGACACGCCCATGCTGATCGGGGCGCTGCGCAAGATCGAAGCGCGGGGCACTCTGGGCACGCTGGAAAAGGCGCGCGGCGTGTGCAGCCTGATATGGGGCTACGCGGTGGCCACCGGCAGCGCACCCATCAACATCGTGGGCAACATGCGCGGCGTTTTCAAAAGCGCACCCGATGCCCACCACGCGGCCATTACAGACCCCACCCGCTTCGGTGAACTGCTGCGGCATATCCGCGCGTACCACGGCGGGCCCATCGTGAAAACGGCCCTGCAACTCGCGCCCATGCTGTTTCAGCGACCGGGGGAACTGCGGGGCATGGCATGGGCGGAGCTTGATCTTGACGCGGCGGTGTGGAGCATTCCGGCGCAACGCATGAAAGGCACCAAGGCCAGCAAGAACGACAACGGCCCCCACCTCGTGCCCCTACCCCGGCAGGCGGTGGCCTTGCTGAAGGCGCTGCAACCCCTGACCGGCGGCGGCGCGCTGGTATTCCGTGGCGAAAAGAATCACGACAAGCCCCTGAGCGAAAACAGCTTGCGTGTGGCCTTGCTGGCGCTGGGCTACCCGGCCACCGAACAGACGGTTCACGGCTTCCGAGCCACGGCGCGCACGATGCTGGCTGAACAACTGAACGTTGACCCGCTGGTGACAGAACAACAGCTTGCGCACACGGTGAAGGACTCACTCGGACGGGCCTACAACCGCACCACGTACATGAAACAGCGCAAGGCCATGATGCAGCAATGGGCGGACTACCTGGATCGGCTGGCGGCGGGCGG
>JAIFNE010000225.1 GCA_020047875.1 Hydrogenophaga sp. | reverse complement strand
TTGGCCGCATCGGCGAGGAAGCCGGCGAGCTTGAGGCGCTGCGCTTCGCCGCCCGAGAGGGTGGGCACCGGCTGGCCGAGCTTCACGTATTCCAGGCCCACGTCGACGATGGGTTGCAGGGCGCGGATGACTTCGCGATCGTTCCCGAACAGCGCGGCGGCTTCACTGACGGTGAGGTCGAGCACGTCGGCCACGTTGAGCATGCGGCCACCGCGTTCGATGCGCACCTCCAGCACCTCGGGACGGTAGCGCTTGCCATCGCAGTCGGGGCAGCGCAGGTACACGTCGCTCAGGAACTGCATTTCCACATGCTCAAAGCCCGAGCCGCCGCAGGTGGGGCAGCGGCCGTCGCCGCCGTTGAAGCTGAACTTGGCCGCGGTGTAGCTGCGCTGGCGCGCCAGCGGTGCGTCGGCAAACAGGGCGCGCATGGCGTCCCAGGCGCCGACATAGCTCACCGGGTTGGAGCGCGCGGTCTTGCCGATGGGCGACTGATCGACAAACACCACCTCGCTCAGGTGATCGGCGCCGAGCAGGCGATCGTGGGCGCCAGGCGCGTCGGTCGACTTGCCGAAGTGGCGCAGCAGCGCGGGCGCGAGCACGTCCTGGATCAGGCTGGACTTGCCGGAGCCCGAGACGCCGGTGACGACCACCAGCCGCTGCAGCGGAAAGTCAACCGTGAGATTTTTCAGGTTGTGCTCGCGCGCGCCTTCCAGAATGAGGCGCGGCGTGCTGTCGGTCACCATGCGCTTGAAGCCCATGCCGACCTGCTTGCGCGCGCCGAGGTAGGCGCCGGTGAGCGTGTCGGCCTGTCGCACGTCTTCGGGCGTGCCGTCGAACACGATCTGCCCGCCGCGCTCGCCGGGGCCGGGGCCCATGTCGCCGGGTCGTGCTCCACCACCACCAGCGTGTTGCCGGCGTCACGCAGGCGCAGCATGGCGCTGTTGATGCGCGCCATGTCGCGCGGGTGCAGGCCGATGCTGGGCTCGTCCAGCACAAACAGCGTGTTCACCAGCGAGGTGCCCAAGGCGGTGGTGAGGTTGATGCGCTGCACCTCGCCGCCGCTGAGCGTGCGGCTCTGGCGGTCCAGCGTGAGGTAGCCGATGCCCACATCGCACAGGTAGCGCAGCCGCGTGTTGATCTCCTCGAACAGCAGCTTGAGCGCCTGGGCCTGGCCGGTGGCTTCTCCGCCAGTGGGCACCAGCGTGTGGGCCAGCGAGCCGAAGAAGGTGCGCAACCGGTCCAGCGGCAGCAGCATCAGGTCGTGCAAACACAGGCCGGGCAGCGCCTCGAGTTGCGTGCGCGACCACGTCACGCCCTTTGGCAAATAGCGTTTCTCGATCGGCAACACCGCGTCGGCCTGCTCTTTGGTGCCAATGCGCCAGAGCAAACTGTCTGTCTTCAAGCGCGCGCCGCCGCAGCTCGGGCACTCGGTGTAGCTGCGGTACTTGGACAAGAGCACGCGGATGTGCATCTTGTAGGCCTTGCTCTCCAGGTACTCAAAGAAACGGTCCACGCCGAACCAGTGCTGGTTCCACTTGCCGTTCCAGTTGGGCGAACCGGTTTTCACCCAGTGCTGCTGCTCGGGCGTGAGCTTGTTCCAGGGCGTGTCGCGCGGAATGCCCGCCGCCTCGGCGTGGCGCATCAGGTCGTCCTGCGCTTCCTTCCAGGCTGGCGTCTGAAACACCTTGATCGCGCCGCCGCGCAGCGTGAGCTTGTCGTTGGGAATCACCAGCCCGTAGTCGACCCCGATCACGCGCCCGAACCCACGGCATGCCTCGCAGGCGCCCACGGCCGAGTTGAACGAAAACATCGACGGCGCGGGTTCGCTGTAGCGGATGTCACTGTCGGGGCAATGCAGGCCGGTTGAGAACCTCCAGATCTGCTCAGCACCCTCTTCCGGCAAGACATAAACCATCAGTTTGCCGCCGCCCCGCTTGAGGCCGGCTTCGATGGCTTCCATCACCCGCGCGGGCTCGGCGGTGCCGATGCGGAAACGGTCGGCCACCACGTCGAGCACCTTCACCATTTCGCTGGCGGTGGCGCCCTTGGTTGCTTTGGCCTTGGTGGCTTTGGCGGCCTTCGCATCGGGCGCTGGCGCGGCACGCTGGACGGTGCGCTCGGCCTGCACGCGGGTGTAGCCGCTGGCGGAAAGCCACTGCACGACTTCTTCGGGCGTGGTGCTGGCGGGCAACTCCACCGGGAACGTGACCACCAACCTCGGGTCCCGCGCCCCCACGCTCCCCGCAGCGCGAGGTTCGCTGCCCCTCAAGAGGGCTGATTCACCTTGGGGCGTCCCGGCGGTAGAGCCTGTGGCCCCCACGCTCTCCGCTGCGCGAGGTTCGCTGCCCCCCAAGGGGGCTGATTCACCTTGGGGCGGCCCGGCGGTAGAGCCTGTGGCCCCCACGCTCTCCGCTGCGCGAGATTCGCTGCCCCCCGAGGGGGCTGATTCACCTTGGGGCGGCCCGGCGGTGAATCCCGCCACCCTGCGCTTGAGTTCGGTGTAAATCGATTCGGGCGAGTCGTGCCGCACGGGCTGGGCGGTTTCGCGGTCGAACAGGCTGGCGCCGCGCGCAAACAACAGCTTCAGGTGGTCGTTCAGCTCGGTCATGGTGCCCACGGTCGAGCGAGACGAACGAACCGGGTTGGTCTGATCGATGGCAATCGCGGGCGGCACGCCGTCCACCCGGTCCACCGCGGGCTTGTCCATGCGGTCGAGGAACTGGCGCGCGTAGGCGCTGAAGGTCTCCACGTAGCGGCGCTGGCCTTCAGCGAACAGCGTGTCGAACACCAGACTGGACTTGCCCGAACCGCTCGGCCCGGTGACCACCGTGAGCTCGCCGGTGCGGATGTCGAGATCGAGATTTTTCAGGTTGTGCTGACGCGCGCCACGAATGCGGATCAGCCCTGCGGAATGCTCTGCAGCCCCATCGGTGCTCGCATCGTCGGCATCGGGCGGCAATGGGCTGGGAACGGGAGTTTCGTCAGACATGCAAGCTTTTCAGTCGAAAGCAAACATTCTAGGAGCGGCGCTCCTGGGCCGGCGCCCAGGCCCCAATGCCCGAGTGAAAGCAAGCCGGAACGCTTGCCGACCTGCAAAGGCGCCGCATCCACACGGCAAAAAAGCGGACCGCCCGGGCGCGAGGGTGCGCGCCCGGATGCGCTGGCCCCTGTCAGCTCTTGACGATGAGCACCGGCTGCGTGGCGTGGGCCAGCACCTTCTGCGCCACGCTGCCCAGAATCAACGACGCAATGCCGCGGCGGCCGTGCGAGCCCATCACGATCAGGTCGCAGTTTTCCGCGCTGGCTGTCTCCAGAATGCCCTCGTGCACCACGTTGCGCTCAATGGTGTCACCCACAAACGGCACGCCGTGCTCTTTACAAGCCCGCTCCAGCATGTCCAGCGCCTGCCCCGCCGCGGTCTTTGCCTCGGCCAGATAGGCCTGCAGGCCGATGGCAGACGCATCACCGATACCGATGTAGGGGAAAGGGTCGATCACATACACGCCAACAACACCCGCACCCTCGCTCTTGGCCAGCTCGGCAGCGGTTCGGGCCGCCAGCGCGGCCTGAGCCGAGCCGTCGGTGGGGACAAGGATTTTCTTGAACATAGCAGTCTCCTGAAGGGGCTGAACGGCGGGGTACCGATCGCATCACGGTCACAGCACCCACCAATTAATGCTAGCGATGTGGCCACAGCGCTGCCTTGCGCTGTGTCAACGTGGCGCGCAGATCTCCGCCACTTGCGAAATCCACTCAGGCTTGCTGCGTACGCTCCAGCATGGCATGCAGCAACACATCGCAACCTGCCGCCTGGTGCTCAGGGCGAGCGTCCTCGAGTCAGCTTCGGACCCGGGCGCGTTCATGGGTTTGGCCTTTCCTGGTGAGGAGATTCACGATAGGCCGAAAACGCGTCGCGCAAACGGCGCCCGCGCACGGGTTCGTCCACCAAAGAACGCTGCAGCTCGGCCAGATGCTTTCGCATTTCGGCCGCAGCGGATGCTGACCCCTGCGCCAAGGCAGCAATCAGATCCACATGTCGATGGGCTACACACACTTGCCCACCGCCCACCTTGAAACGCGCCATCAATAACGAAGTGGTTGGCAGCAGGGCGTTAAGCAAGCGGTCGAATACCGGATTGCCGTGCATGCGCGTGAGCGCCTGATGGAACTCACCCGACAGGCGAATGGCCTCCGCCCGATCACCGCGCTCGTCGGCAGCGATCTCTGCCTGAGCGATCACGCGCAGGCTATCCAGCTGCATGGGCGACAAGCCACCACCGAGACGGCGGGCCACTTCACATTCCACGATACGCCGGGCCTCAAACACATGGGCGGCGTCCTCCAGGCTGGGCAGAGGGACGCGGGCACCGCGGTTATGCCGAAGTTCGATCACCTGATCCTGAGCCAGCCGCTGCAAGGCTTGGCGGACGACCGTACGGGACACGTCAAATTCACTCGCCAGATCGGCTTCTCGCAACCATTCGCCCGGGGCCAGTCGGTGTTCGAGCACCGCCCGGTAAATGGCTGCGTAAACCCGGTCCGTCGCGGTGGTCTCGCCATCCGGTGCAGGCTGCGCAGCTGAAGCGTGCGAGATCATGGATGAGTATGGAGAATGCGATGTCGGCCCACCTTCAAACTGGCGCTTCGAAAGATCAACACGTGATGAACCATGTCTTGCATACAAGAGTATTGACAGCGGCCGAGTTTGCGCCGTACGGCCAGGTTTTGTCCTGGGGCGAGGGCGCAGGACGGGCTATCAACGCGGGCACCAGTGTGCGCATTGAGCAACCCGCAACGCTTACGCTGGGAGAACATTCGCAATGCGCTTCGCTGGCGGTGTTTCGGGCCCAGGCCCAAACACTGCGTGGGCCCTGGCGCAGCATGGAACGCCATCGCCTGGGTTCTCAAACCTTCGTGCCTTTGAATGGCGCCCGCTTCATTGCACTGGTAGCGCTGGGCGATGAAGCCCCAGACCCCGCATCGCTCGCCGCGTTTCGGGTCTCTGGCCATCAAGGAGTTACCTTGTTTCCGGGCACCTGGCACCACGCGCTGCTGGCGCTGGACCCAGGGGATTTTTTCGTGATCGAACGCGGCAACGCGCAACTGGATTGCGAGCTGGCCGAGCTGACCAACCCCGTCCTGCTCGATTGAATCATGCGCTGGCCTGTTGGCCGGCCTCAATGCGCTCTGCCAAGCGAATCAGGCTTCGATCACGACCGGGCGGGCCGAGCAGCGAAATGCCGAGCGGTGCCCGGTCGCGCTGAGCAAGCGGAAGGCTCAGCTGCGGGAAACCAGACAAGCCGGCCACACAGAGCAGCCGGATGGCGCGGTTGCGGTAGTCTTCAAGCGCAGTTTCGCTATCGGCAATACGCGGAGCGATATCGGGCATGGTGGGGATCAGCAACACGCCATCGTCGCCCAACCGTTGTGCGAGGTGAAGGCGGAAGCGGTCGCGGAAAGCACGCGCCGCCAACAGCTGCGCATCGGTGACGGTCGCGCTCCAGGCAAAGCGCTCGGCCACACCGGGCCCCAAGGGCGGTGAAAAGCGGCGAATGAAACCGCCATCCACCTGCCAGGCCTCATGCCCCTGAATGTGGCGAAAATGCCAGTACATCGCATCCAGACTCTCCAGCACCACAGCCGCACGCCCGGCCGCACCCAGTTCGGCCTCAACCTGCTGGCGCACGGGCATCAGCGCCTTGCGCGCGCCCGGCACGGCCAGCGCCCAGAGGTCACCGGGCGCCAGCAAGCGGACGCGATCGGGCAGCGGCTGAGCGTCTTCACCCAACAACGCATCGGCCACCCGCGCGAAGGTGGAGACATCGCGGGCAAACCAGCCGCAGGTGTCCAGGCTGGGCGCAAGGTCGAGGGTGTCCTGCAGGCTCACGCGGCCATGCGTGGGGCGCAGGCCGTAGAGGCCGCAGTGGCTGGCGGGCGCTCGCACCGAGCCACCGGTGTCGGTGCCCAGCGCAAAGTCGCAGAGCCGGTTGGACACGGCAGAGGCAGACCCCGACGACGAACCGCCCGTGATGCGCTCCGGCGCCGCCCCGTTGATGGGCGAGCCGAAGTGCGCGTTTTGACCATTCATGGAGAAGGCCAGTTCATCGGTGATGGTTTTTCCGACAAATCGCGCGCTGGCATCGAGCAGCCGCTGCACCGTGGGCGCCGTGCGACTTTGTACACCGAGCAGAGCCAGCAACAGGGGCTGGCCACCGCTGGTGGGGTAACCCTGTATGTGGAACAGGTCTTTGGCGGCAAAGCTCAGACCTGAGAGTGGCCCGGTGGGCGCGTGCGGCACCGGCACAGCCGGGTAGGGCATGAAGGCGTGGGCAGGGTCGTGCAGGACATCGGTGTGCAAACTCATGACAGGGACTCCGTCTCGGTTGCTCGCAGGCAGCGCACGCTGTGCCCCGCTTCGAGCCACGAGATTTCGGGGCGGGTCTGGCGGCAGGCGTCCTCGGCCAGGCGACAGCGCTCGGCAAAGGCGCAGCCCGTGGGCAACGCGGTGAGATCGGGCGGCGCGCCAGAGATGGTTTCCAGCCGCGTGCCCTTGGCCATGGCACCGTGCGCGCGGCTGCGCAATAAGGCCAACGTATAGGGGTGACGCGGCGCGCGCAGCAGCGTGGCGGCGGGCCCTTCTTCCACGATGCGCCCGGCGTACATGACCGCAATGCGATCGGCCACCTCCACAGCAGCGCCAATGTCGTGCGTCACGAACACCACCGAGAGGCCGAGCTCGCGCTGCAGTTCGCGCAGCAGCAGCAGGATCTGAATCTGTACCGTGGCATCAAGCGCGGTGGTGGGCTCATCGGCCAGCAGCAGCTGCGGGCGGCAGGCCAGCGCCAGCGCAATCATGGCGCGCTGGCGCATGCCGCCCGACATTTCGTGCGGGTAGGCCTGCAGGCGGCGTTCCGGGCTGGGAATACGCACCCGCTCGAACAACTGCAGGGCGCGCTGGTTCGCCTCGGCATGGCTCACCGGCTCGTGACGCCGTATGGCCTCGATGATCTGTGCACCCACGGAATACACCGGGTCGAGCGCAAGCAGCGGCTCCTGGAAAATCATGGACGCCACTTTGCCCCGGTACTGCGACAGCGCTTTGGGCGC